>NZ_CAJTCF010000046.1:0-31574 GCF_910574735.1 Duncaniella muricolitica
ACGGAACTTGTCATTGTCGAGGAACTTGACTAATTGAGCAAAAACGTACTTGTCTTTTAACATAACAGCCTGATTCAGACTGCAAAGTTAATTTCAAATCGTCGCACCTCAAAAACGCTCACAACAAATTGAATTTCAATAATTTCAAAGTACTCTTATGATTTTTTAGTGGACACTAATGTCTTTTTTTCAAAAAAATGCTGTGATGTTGCATTCCCAGCCATTTGCAAAGTTACAACTTTTTACATTGCAAATCAATAGACCGGACAAAAAAGGTAGGCTTAGATATATACATCTATTCTGAACCAAACCAATAAATCTAAACTAAAACAGAGGTTATCTTTCGGCTGTGAACACACCGCCAATTATCATAGTCGTACCGACTACAGTGAACAGTGTGAAAGGCTCGGCGAGAAATGTGACAGCAGTCAGTATCGTCATCATCGGAACGAAATAGATATAGTTGGCCGCCTTATCGGCTCCGAGAATATTGACCACACTGTTCCACAGTATGTAGCATATCATGGATGCGAATACTCCGAGAAACAGGAGGTTACCGTATACCTCTGGGAGTAAAAGCATCGAGGTATCGATCGGCTGCTGATTGTATAATAATGTCAGAGAGGCCGATAGAAGTCCGTAGAAAAACACCTTGCGGCTGATGAAAAATGTGGAGTAGCGTCGGGCAATGACTTTGAGTATGATACAATACATGGCCCACAGCATGGCTGCTGCTATAGTGAGAATATCGCCGAGCGGATTAGTGCCTAAATTGAATGTGCCGTCAAACACTACGAACCCCACACCGCAAAGAGCGATGAGCGAACCGCCAAGCATACGTGGTCGCATAGGTGCGTGAAATAATATTCGCTCAAGAATCATGGTGAAGATTGGAGCTGTGCATATGAGAAGCGATACATTGGAGGCAAAGGTCATGCCGAGGGCCGTGTTTTCAGCGATGAAGTAGAGCGAGCCGCCACAGAGTCCGGCCAGACACATTGTTATTTCGTCTTTCAGATTGTCGGCCCAGAGCTTTTTGTGGGAGATAGCTAAGATGCATATGTAGGCTATAAGAAACCGATAAATGAATATTTCGGTAGGATTGAGCCCCGTGTTTATGAGTATTTTTGTCGATACGAATGTCACTCCCCAGATGCTTACGGTCATAAGGGCTATGATGTGATACAATAGTCTGCCGTGGATTGGGAGAGAGATGTGTCTTACATTCATAGTCTGTGTGTCGATTTTTTTTGACTGCAAAGGTATGTTTATTCAGGCATTATTCCTATATATGTTATGTGTAATTGCGCGAATATTCCTGAATTTGTATCTGATTAAGCCCTAAATTACCGATAGGATAGAATGTAGATATATAAAACAGGAAAATAGACTATGACAAGATTGGATGAAACAGATGTAAAACTGTTGAAGGCTCTTCAAAAAGATGCAAAAGTCAGCACAAAGGAACTGTGTGACGAGTTTAATCTCTCAAAGACTCCGGTCTATGAGCGTATCAGGAGACTTGAAAATGATGGTGTGATTACCAGCTACACGGCTTTGGTCGACAATAAGAAAGTCGGATTGTCGCTTGTGGCGTTTTGCAATGTGTCGCTTGCTGTGCATGATGACAAGCATATCAATTGCTTCAAGTAGGACATAGCCGGGCTGGAGGAAGTGGTAGAGTGTTACTGCACGGGCGGAGTGTTTGACTTCCTGCTCAAGATAGTGCTCAGAGATATGAATGAGTTCAATCACTTCGTGTTTGACAAGCTGACCAAGGTGCACGGCATAGTTAAGATGCAGAGTTCGTTTGTGCTTAGCGAGATAAAACACACGACTACTCTCAGCGTCAGAGCGCAGGGTTGACAGATGTCCGGCGAATGTCAGTCGGCGGTCCATCTCAGCCACCGGCAGACGAGCACAGCTGTGAAGGCTCCGAGAGTGTTGGCAAGGGCATCGTATATGTCGTTGCCGGCACGGCCCATCTGCATGGCATATTGCAGATATTCAATCAGTGCGCCGAATATGGCCGAGACAAACGCGGCCGTCAGTGCGCCGCGCAGTGAAAGGGGGCGCGATATACGGAATCTGTCAAATAAAAAAGTGCCTGTCAGACCTCCGAACATGATGAAATGCGCCATCTTGTCGGCACCGTCAAACAGACTGATATCCTCCTCCCCCAAAGGTTGGGGAAGGAGGGTGAGATAAAGTATGGCCACCAGCACGGTGGCTGTCGGCTGGTAGGCCGGTATGGCGTCAATTATCTTGCGGCCCACAGTGAGTTGTCGGCTTGAGCGCGATAAGCGAGAAGTCCTTCTTCGGTGAGGTCGACAATCATACCTTTGCCGTCGGCAGTGGGCATCTTTACGTGATTGTCGTCAACAAATGTCATGAAGTCGTAGCTCTGACCGTTAGGCATGGCCACCGACCAGGTCTGCTCGGCTACATCAAAGTCGAGACGTATCTGCGAACCATCATTCTCCGAAGTGATGGTATAGCCCTTGCCGTCACATTCCACCAGATAACGGCCGTCGTGTCCGTCAATCATTTTCTTTCCGCATGCCATGGGGTTGGAACCGCTCCAGAATTCGATGGAGTTGATGACAACTACGTCGGCAAGAACTGACACTTCATATACGGGAAGAACCCAGAGACCGATAAACACGAGTTCGTTGACGATTTTGCTGCCGATAGAGTTGTTCCATGACAGGAGCTTGTTGGTGAGAGCGAAGCTACCGATGCACGATGTGAAGAGCGGCGCGCTGATGGCTGCTACGAGCGCGACGGGGATGAGGCGTTTTTTCATATTAGCAAAATGTTTGTTATGAATTATATTAGGGGAGTTGATACGTGAGTGTGAGAATGGAGGGGACTATCCGTATATCTTTGACTTGGCATAGTAGGCATAGACACGGTTGACGTAATCGAATGTTTCGCGTCCGCGCGAATAGCCGAATTTCACCACCGGATCTTTGTAATATCTCGGGTTGGATTTCCAGAGTATCGCTTTGGCTACGTTGTTGTCCCACTTTTCAGGGTTGAGTCCGTATTTTTTTGCGAGAGCTATGGCGTCGAGCACATGGGCCAGTCCTGAATTGTAGGATGCAATGACAAACTTTTTACGCTCCTCGGGGTCAGGGACTCGCGAGGCCAACTGCTTGTCTAGGTCGCGCAGGAGTTTGAGTGACGTCTCTACGGCCACATCATTTTTCATCACGCTTTTGGCCGACTGTCCGTAACCTTTGGCTGTGCGTGGCATTATCTGCATCAGACCGCGTGCTCCGGCCCACGACACTGCCGTGGAGTCAAACTTGCTCTCGACATAGGCCTGCGATGCCAGAAGTTTCCAGTCCCATTCATATTTGTCGGCATATTTTTTGAACAGGTCGTCAAACGGAGAGACACGTCCGGCCGACGATACAAAACCGTTGCCCGGTTCGTTTTTGCTCAACTCGAAGTAGCGTTTGAGCAGACGGGCCTGTTCGGAGCGGGGCTTGTCGGTGTTGAGCCACGCATCGATACTGTCGCCAAGCCATTTGTGGTCGGGAGCCACAGCCCAGCCCGAACGCTGTTCAAAACTGAGCTGCGTGTTGATGTCGAGATCGTTGTAATAAGTCTTGTTGATGTGCGCTATGTCGCTGTCGACCACCGTAAGAGGTATCTTGCCCTCGCTCACCATGGCTATGAGGTCTTCAGTAATCATGGTGTCGCGGTTGACGGGATGGATACGGATGCCTCCGCCCAACTCCTGGTTAAGATTGTTCATGCGTGCCTCATACTTTGACTCGGCTTCAACATATACATCCTTGCCTACGAGGCCTGTCACGTCGGTTATGAGCTCCTCCTCTCCTCGCTTGGGCTGAACAAGCACCTGGGTGGTGATGTTTTCCGGCCCACAGGCTACGACTTTTTCCTTATATTCGGCCGTGATTGGCACCTCATAGGCTATGAGGTCAACCTTGCCGGAGTCGAGCATTTCGATAGCTCGCGAAAGAGAAGGGGCAATGTCGACTTTCAGTGTCAGACCTTTGTCGACGGCAAGGGCGGTGACAAGTTCATAGTCATAGCCCATCTCCTGTCCTTTGTATATAAAGTAGGATGCAGGGCTGTAGAGAGTGACTACACGGAGTGTGTCGGGAAAGTGTTTGGCCGATGAATCGGAGCCTGATTTTTTATTGTCGCCGTTGCCCGAGGTGCAGCCGACGGCTGCGGCCAGGAGCAATGTGGCGGCGATGAGTGCTGGGAGGAGTGTGCGGGTACATTTCATAATCAGGAGTTGACAGGAGAGTTGAGGAGAGAACGGGGTGACGGCCGTTTGTTAGAGATTGTTTGTCGACAGTCTCTTAGTATTCAAACGTGCCGGCCTCGGTAGTGATGGTGAGGCGGTTGGACGGAGCGTCCTCGACACGGCCTACGATACGAGAGTCTATGCCGAAGCTCTGGGCTATGTCCATCACCTGCTGTGCATGCTCGGGGGCTGTGTATATTTCCATACGGTGGCCCATGTTGAACACCTTGAACATTTCGCTCCACGGTGTGCCGCTTTCCTTTTGGATTAGGTCAAAGAGCGGGGGAATGGGGAAGAGGTTGTCCTTTATGACATATTTGTTGTTGACAAAGTGCATCACCTTGGTCTGAGCACCGCCTGTGCAGTGAATCATGCCGTCAATGGCTGGACGCATCTCGGCAAGAAGTTTCTTTATTACGGGAGCATAGGTGCGAGTGGGGGAGAGCACGAGTTGACCGGCATTGACGGGAGAGCCTTCGACAGCATCGTCAAGATGTTTTGAGCCTGAATATACGAGGTCGTCAGGCACAGCGGCGTCGAAAGTCTCGGGATATTTTTCGGCAAGATATTTGGCAAATACGTCGTGGCGTGCCGATGTGAGTCCGTTGCTGCCCATGCCGCCGTTGTATCGGTCTTCATAGGTGGCTTGTCCGAATGATGCGAGGCCTACGATTACGTCGCCGGCCTTGATATTGGCGTTGTCGATTACATCGGCGCGACGCATGCGGCAAGTCACGGTCGAGTCGACGATGATGGTGCGCACGAGGTCGCCGACATCGGCAGTCTCGCCACCGGTCGAATAGATGCCTATGCCCATTTCGCGCAGACGGGCGAGGAGCTCCTCGGTGCCATTGATGATGGCAGAGATGACTTCGCCGGGTATGAGATTCTTGTTGCGTCCGATAGTCGAGGACACCAGGATATTATCGGTGGCACCCACACACAGAAGGTCATCTATATTCATTACGAGTGCGTCCTGCGCGATGCCGCGCCATACGCTCAGATCGCCTGTCTCGCGCCAGTAAGCATAGGCGAGCGATGATTTGGTGCCGGCACCGTCGGCGTGCATGATATTACACCACTCGGGGTCGCCTCCGAGTATGTCAGGGATTATTTTGCAGAAGGCCTGAGGGAAGATGCCTTTGTCGACATTCTTGATTGCGTTGTGCACGTCCTCTTTAGAGGCTGAGACTCCACGCAGGTTGTAACGACGGTCGCTCATGAGGTATTTTCTATGAATATTGTATAGTTGAAAAGTTTTTGGCAAAGTTACGAAAAATTGGATGAAGTATCAATATATCGTGACTATCCTTTTACGGGTATTGACATGAGCGGGGTGTCGGACCGGAAAAGGAGCCTATGGGCGAGTGACGGATTGAATAGTCGCGAGAATATGTTTTTGCGTCTGGTTGCCACGACTATAAGGTCGGCCGGATGGTCGGCTGTGATTCTGTCAAAGTCATCAACGGGATTGGTGAACGAGAGAGGCGAAGTCTTGAATGTGAATGCCGGATAATTGGCACGGCAGTAGTCGAGCAACTTGTCGAGCGACTCGGGGCCGGCTTTGGACAGGCGGCTCGGCGGGACGGAGACGAGTGTGACACATAGCGGAGTGTCGGGAAATGTACGGTAGAGAGTGTCGAGCGCGATGATGTCCTCCTGACTTGCAGTCGTGAAGAATACAACTGCACCAGGCATGCCTGATGCGGCCCACGGAGTACTCTCGGGTACGGTGAGCGTGACTGTGCGGCAACTGTCGAGCACCTCGGCCGCTACGCTGCCGACTAGTTGGCGTGAATGGCTGTCAGCTCCGCGGGTGCCCATGACTGTGAGTGGATTTTTGTTGGCCGTGCAATAGTCATAGATGGTTTCTTCCGGCAGGCCTTCGGTGACTTCCGACGTGAAGCGAACACCGGGGATTACACCGGCGCGTATCTTGTCGCGTATCTTTCCTTCAAATTCTGACATTTGTTCCCCGGCTACTTTGTCGAGGTCGCGGTCGAGTCGCACTTCGTCGACAGTATCGACCGGCGGCGCGTCAAAGGTCAGCGAGTCGGACAGTTGCATTACCGACCGGCCCGAGAAAGCGGGATCAACATAAGTGTGGAGCAGATGTATGTCCACCTTTAGTGAGGCGGCTATCCTGAATGCCACAAGTGCTGCTTTGAGCGAACTGTCGGAAAAGTCGACCGGGACAAGTATCGAAGGGTGAGTCTCATCGTGGAGAGTGCGTACGGCTTCGGGGGCGAGTATTTCGATATTCTCTATTATGCGCAAGGCTTGAGGCAAATCACACTCTTTGATTCTCACACGTATGCCGGCCGATATGGAGGGATTGGTGAGATTGACGTTCTGAAGGGTGACGGCTATGCCTTCGCTCTCCAGAAGTGTTTTGAGCTGGTGAGCGCGGTCATAGGTGTGTATGGCTACGGTGATGAGTCGGTCGGAAAGCATAGGCGTGTTGTTTTTGATTTTGGCCGGGACAGCCGGTTTCACATATATTAAAACGGACAGGAGGACGAAAAGTTGGCTTATATATGCCGCTTTTGTCCTCCTGTATGGTTTAAAATAACAAAGACGTAAGTTCCCGCAATGGGATTTACGCCTCTTTCTCAAGGCCCTGGAGTATCTCCACAGCCATGTCATAAATAGTAGTGTCGTCGAGCACTACAATGCCTCCGTCGGGTCCCGGTTCGATGTGTACACCACAATTCTTGCCAAACTCATAGTTTGTGCCTCCGAAGTAGTTGCGTACTGTCTGGGGGGTGACATTGAGACGGTCGGCGATCTGGCGGATTGAACCGTCGGGAAGACTGTCCTTGATGCGGCGGAGGTCGTTGAAGGTGATAGTTTTAGTCATGATTTAGTATCGGGTTTTGAGGGTTAGAGTAAATTGGGTTTGTACAAATTATAATAGTTGATGCGGAGGGGGTGGTTTTCCTTATCGCGTCACTAAGTTATGATTATATAACGAAAAAAGCAAATATTTGTCGATGAAATAAAGATGTTATATAACATCTTTATTGTAATTTGCTGATAATTTGTAATATATAGGGTGCGAAAAATAGAGCCGATACTTTGTTTATATCGTATGACTATATTTTTTGTACGGCTGCGGCGTTGATCCATGCACGATGGGCGTTGTCTACCTCCACGTCATACCAGAGCGAGTGGATGGAGTCGGTAGTGGAGCGCACGGAGTCGAGTATTGTGACTTTGGTGCCTTCGTGGAGTAGCATGGCTTCCTGTGTCCTGTCCTGAGGAACACGAGGGGTGGTGCTTAGGATTGTGGAGGGGACAGTCACTATGGCCACATTGTCGGCCGAAGCAATGGATGCCGCACGGAATGAGAAAAAGAGGCAAGCACAACAACCTATAACAGTGAGTATGCCACCGAAAAATCCGATTTTTCTCACAGTCACTACCTCTGAAAACAGGTAGGCGAGAATACCGACAAGAGTGAGCGCAAAACAGGTGAAGGCTATCCATGCCCATGTGTTGGAATGGGCGTAGGCCGAGATTGCGTCAAGGGCATTGCCGAGAAATGTTCCTCGCTCGCCGGGACGGTCGGTAATGCGGGCGTTTACAAAGTCGAGATTGTTGCGAGCATCCTTGTCGGACGGATCAAGACGCAGGGCGCGCTCATAGGCGATAACCGCATTGCCCATCTCGCCGAGGCGATAATAGGTGTTGCCGAGATTGTAATATAGTTTGGCTGAAGGCCCTTCCTGCTGTATCACATTGAGATACATATCGGCGGCCTGACGAAAATCGTCTGCATTGTAAGCTGAGTCGGCCTGAGTGATAAGCTGAGACTCGGCGCGGAGAGCAAATGTGCCCAGCAGTATTATTATGGTGGTCAGTATGACGTGTTTCATCGTTTTTCGAGATTATTGATTGCTTTTGCGCCTTCGCTGTACACGGCGTCCATGCGCGAGGAGCTTTCGGGGGTGTAACGTGCCATCTCGCACTCGTCGAGCACGTTGACGATTGACGATGTGGCTTCGGACGAGTAGCCCTTTTCGGTAAGTTTGTCGACAATGTTCTGACGGGTAAGCTGCGAGAGTGGTATGGCGAGCTTGTCGGATAGGTAACCCCATAGCGCACGGAGCATCTCTTCGTAGAATTTGTCGTTGTCGCCCGCCGACAGATATTTCCCGGCAGTCTTGAGTCGCTTGGAGGCAACTTTGCTTGCCTTGGCGGTGCGCATGCCCGAGACGTCGGCATTGCGGCGTGCGCGTGCGCGGTTGGCCACAATCACTGCGCCGGTGATTATAATCAGGACTATGTAGAGCGTCCAGTAGAATGCCGAGCGAACGGTGAGCGAGTGATTGTGAGAGGGATTCTTTTCTCCGAGATAGATGTGGCGTATGTCGGAATTTTTATTCTCGATGGCTTTCTGGTCCTCGGTTGGAGCCGGTGTCGAGAGACCCTTGGCTACTTTGACGGGATAAGAAGGCGTTGTGAGTGTAACATAATCGCGTTTGGCAGGATCAAAATAGACGAATTTGTCACTGCCAATGGTGAAGTTTCCTACGCTCTGGGGCACGAAAGTATATTCGACTGTCATTGTTCCCGATACTTCGTTGCCCGACACCGAAGTCTTGATGTCGCTCTTGGGGGTGTATTGCTCAAACTCGGAGGGGAAATCAATCTGCGGCTCCTTGAGATACTTGATATTGCCGGTGCCGGAGATAGTGTAGATGAGAGTTGCGGGGTCGTTGGTGCGGAACGAGTTGCCTACGAGACGTGAGTCGATGGTAAAGTCGCCGACAGCTCCATTAAATCCGTCAGGCTTGGGTGAGGGGAGTGGCAGGATGTTGATAGAGCCGGTGTTGGAGCTGACCTTGATTTTGGTCTCGCGGGGCTGGCGCACCTGAAACATACCCATATTCACGTTGTCATACTGCACGACCGAGATGTCGTAGTTGCCCGAATTGATGGTGAGCTTGCCGCTCTTCTGTGGGAAGATGATGCAGTGTTTGAGCACGGCAGTCATGTAGTCCTGTCCGCGATAGTTCTCAATCTCGTTGAGCGCAGGCTGCACGTCGAGTTCCTGGATGAGAAATCCGTCAAACGACGGCTGACGCGTAGGCATGAACGAGGAGATGGAGTATTTTGTGTAAAGTTTGATGGTACAGCCGATTGCTTCCTGCTCATAGGCCGAAGAGCGTGAGAGGATGATACGCACAAACACATCATCGGCATTGACTTTGCGTCCGGCTGTCTGTGTGTCTACATCGTCAACCGCCACAGGGCGTTGTGATGCGGGAGTGTCACGTTCGGCCCGCTCATGGATCGTGAGAGTTGCAGTCTGCGTAGTGAGCCGTTTGCCGCCAGCTAAGATTGAAGCGGCCGGTATGGTGTATTTGCCGGCCTTGTCAGCCCGGTAATAATAGGTATATTCTACGGCCGATGACGATTCGGCGTGGCCGTTGACCACCGAGTAGCTCTGAGACGTGGATGTGGAGGGGCCGAAAAGAAGTGTACATCCGTCGATGGCCGAGACTTTTAGATCAGAACCCTCGGCATTGGAGAGCCGGAAGGTAACGGGAAACTTGTCGCCTTCATAGACCCGTCCGGGAGCTTTGACGGTAAACTTCACATCACCGGCGGCATATACGCAGGTAGTGAGAAGTGCTATGATGATAAATAATATAGAGAAACGTTTCATACTCGCAATTTGAATTGACCTGTGTAGAGGGTTGGGTGGGGGGCGGGAGCTAAGAGATGTTTTTGGATTGATAACCCGCAGTCTGTTACCAGGGATTTGTGACCTGTCGGCGTGCCGGCGCGCCGTTTTTGTTGCGTTCGGCATTGACTCGCTGGCGTGTGGCGTTCTCTTCGTTTTCCATAGCCTTGAGTATTTTCTCGGCATTTTCTTTGCTTATGCCCGACTGGCGTTGCTGCTGGGGCTGTTGTTTCTGGTCCTGAGACTGTTGTTTCTGGTCCTGAGACTGTTGTTGCTGCTGTTGGTCTTTGTTTTGGTCCTGGTTTTGGTCTTTATTCTGATCTTTGTTTTGATCTTTATTCTGATCTTTATTTTGATCCTTGTCCTGGTTTTTATCCTGGTTCTGCTGGTCCTTGTTCTGATCCTGATTCTGGTCCTGCTGGTCTTGCAGACGTTTTTGTGCCAGACGCAGATTTTCACGGGCCTTGTCGTTGTCTGGATTGCGCCGGAGAGCGTTCTTGTAAAGCTCGATGCTCTTGGCATAATCCTGTGCGTTGAAGGCGATGTTGCCGAGATTGTAAAATGCTTTTTCGGCTATCGCCACATCCTCTGCATCGGTAGCAAGTTTACCGAGTATCTGTGACGCCTGCTTCTCGTTCTCGCCGGTGGCTGTGCCTTGCCGCAGCAGAGTAGCGGCAAGATTAAACTGTGCAATTTCGTTCATCGCGTCGATTTCGAGAGCCTTGCGATAGGCTACTTCGGCGTCAGCATAACGTTCGTCATGATAGAGTTTGTTGCCCTCCACAATGAAATTGCGCTCGCGACGTGTGGAATTGTCACCGGCAGCCGAGGCCAAGGCCGGAGTGGCGAGAGTGGCGGAGAGTAACAGATATTTTAGATAACGTGTGTTCATTTTTCGCCTCCTTCCTCTTTGGTGAAGAAACGATATTTTTTAAGCCATGAAATCTTGCGGGTCACCACAAAAACGTCGGCGACGAGAAGTATGAGTGCTATCCATGCCACGATGGGGAACTGCTCGCTCTGTGGAGAGAACGATTTGCGTTCAAATTCTTTCTGCTCGAGTTCATCCATCTTGGTATCGACGGCATTGATTGCCGAAGTTGAGGCTCCGTTGACATATATGCCCTTGCCGGCTTTGGCTATCTCTGCGCCGGTTGACTCGTCATGGCGTGTAACGACTTCCTCACCTGTCATTGGATTGATCATATAGCGGCCGTTACCGACGGGGATGCGGGCCTCGCGTCCGGTGCCAAGACCGATAACATCGACTTGGATGCCGGCTCCGGCTGCTCGTTTGGCTGCCTCTACGGCGTTATCCTCAAAGTTTTCGGCATCGGTGAGCAATACGATGGCCTTGCCCATATCGTCGGTGGGTGTAAACGAATTCATCGCCATCTCGAGGGCTGCGCCAATGGCTGTACCCTGGGTCGGCACCATATCGGTGGTGATGGAGTTGATAAACATTTTGGCCGAAATGTAGTCGGAGGTGATGGGAAGCTGGGTGTAGGCGTCTCCGGCAAAGACGATGAGGCCTACCTTGTCATTGTTCATCTTGTCGATAAGTTTCTCGAGGATGAATTTTGCGCGCTGCAGACGGCTTACACCGGCTTCGTCATCGGTCGAGGATGCGAGCATGGAGTTGGATACGTCCATGCATATCATCACTTCAATACCGCGTGTGGTTTCGGTCTCGGCAGCGTCTGCGTCAAGGCCTGAAGTGGCGCGCGGACGTGCCAGGATGATGACAAGTACAGCTATGATAAGCAGCGAGAAGGTGAGTTTGACCCACGGCATATAGCGCGATACTTCGGGCATCAGAGCCGCGAGCGTGTCGGGGTTGCCGAAGCGGCGCAGCTTACGCATGCGGGCGTAACGGGCCAGAAGGAATAGCCCTGCCACTACGGGGAGAAGCAGCAGGAGATATAGCAGATGGGGATAGGCAAATGTAATCATACCTTAAAAATAGGATGCTTAGGGGGTAGCACGTAGGAGTGTGTAGCGGAGCAATACGGCAAGACCGAAGAGCGAAAGGGCAGCTACTGCCCACGGCATATAGTCGTCCTCGGTCGAGGAGAAGTTGCGCAGATCCATCTTGGTCTTCTCGAGACGGTCGATTTCGGCAAAGATGTCTTTAAGTACATTATTGCCTGTTGCGCGGAAATATTTGCCGCCGGTGTTGTCGGCTATGGTGCGAAGTGTGGCTTCGTCAATCACTACAGGGAGTGGCGTGTAGACGATGCGTCCAAACTCGTTTTCCTGAGGGTAGGGGGCTGTGCCGTTGGTGCCGATGCCTATGGTGTAGACCTTGATGCCGAGCTGCTTGGCTATCTCGGAGGCCGTTATTGGAGCCACGGTGCCGGTGTTGTTGGAGCCGTCGGTCAGTAGGATGATGCTCTTTGATTTGGCCTTGCCTTCCTTGATACGGTTGATGGAGGTGGCCAGACCGTCACCAATGGCAGTACCGTCCTGGAGCATACCCATCTTGATGTCGCTGATGTAGTTGGCTATCATGGAGCGGTCGGTGGTCATAGGGAGGGATGTGAAACTCTCGGCGGCGAAAATTACCAGTCCGATGTTGTCGCCTTCACGTCCGGCTACAAACTTGGCGGCGACCTCCTTGGCAGCCTCAAATCGGTCGGGCTTAAAGTCGCGGGCAAGCATGGAGGTGGAGATGTCGAGGGCAAGGACGATGTCGGTGCCTTCGACGCTCGATGTGTTCCATGAGTCGCGGGTCTGCGGGCGTGCGAGAATGACTATCACACACGCTATGGTGCCGAGCTGGAGCATAAACACCAGGTGCATCAGCCATGCGCGCCAGGGGGTGCCGAGTTTGGCAAAGGGGCGCGTGGAGGATATTTCGAGCGATGGATGCAACGAGCGGTGCTTATAGAGATACCATCCTATAAGTGGCACCAACACAAGAAGCAGCCATAGATAATGGGGATGAGCCAGTTGCATATATCTTATTTTTCTTTTTCAGATTGAGGTGTCGTGGTGTCGTCACCGGTGGGTTCGGGAACGGGCTGAGGCTTGGTGTCTTCGACAAACTGCAAGGCTGAGTTGAATGCCATGATGTTGTCGTCGGGCAGGGGACGCACTTTGGCAAACTTTACGAAGTCGGCAGTCTCGAGCACGCGATCCATATTGCGTTTCGACAGACGTGTTTCCTCGTTGGCCTGAAGAGTATGGCGTATCTGGGTGGATGTCATCTCCATGGCATTGATGCCGAAGCGTCCGTTGAGATACTGACGCAGAATGTCGGTGAGACGTGTGTAGAACTCTTTCTCTCGTCCCTGCTCGCACAATTTGTCGGCGCGGAGTGACTCGAGGGCTGTAATGGCTCGTTCGTAAGGTGGTATTACAATCACCTTCTCGGCGACGGCTCCCTTGCGTGAGGTGAGGCGGCGCAGGGTGAAATAACCGAGCAGAAGCACTATGATGACGGCAAGAATCCACAATCCGTAATCGGCAAGAAAGTCGGGCAGATAGTCGACGAGTCTGCGGTCGACATCGGCCACATCGGCATAGTCGTGAATGGTGGTGAGTGAGTCGACGGGCGTCGGGATTACCTTGAGCACGAGCTTGTTGGACGCTATTGTCTCGTTGCCCTGCACATAGCGTATCGGGCTGAGTATATAGGTGCCGGAGTCAAATGACTGTAAAGTGAGATCCTGACGTATCTCGACACGACCGTTGCGTATGTCGGATGTGTCTGCTTCAAGAGCGCGCAGTATCTCGACCTTGTCGGCAATGGTGTCGGCCGGGATAAGCAACGCACCCTCGGCATCGGCCGGCTTGATCAGCTCGATATGCAGAGGGGTGGTTTTGCCCATGAGCAGATAGGCCGAGTCAAGCGAGACTTTGAGTGAGGTCTGCGAGGCGGCCGGCATAGAGGCTGCAAGGGCGAGCGTGAGGGCTGCGAATAGGATGCGTAAGTGTCGGGTCATATAAGTTGAACGTTTATCTGACGCCACGGTTTTTGAACAATGCCATAAGAGCTTTGGCGAAATCCTCGTCGGTGGCAATCGAGGCCAGGTCGACACGGCTCTTGCTGAGAGCTTCGGTCATAGCCTGCTGACGCTCATACCACCATTTGCTGTAGGCCTGGCGGGTAGAGCGCGACGAGGTGTCAATCCATCCCGTACTGCCGGTCTCGAGGTCTGTGACACGCATCAGTCCGATGTCGTGGAGCGATGTGTCACGTTTGTCATAGACCTGGATGGCTATGATGTCATGCTTGTTGGATGCCACCTGAAGCTGGCGCGAGTAGTCATGACGGTCGATGAAGTCGGATATGAGGAATGTCGTGCAGCGTTTTTTGAGCGCGTCGGTCATATAACGGAGGGCAACACCGATATCTGTCCCAGGGTTTTCGGGCGTGAAGTCAATGAGCTCGCGTATGATGAGCAGGATGTGTTTCTTACCTTTCTTTGGGGGGATGAATTTCTCGATCTTGTCGGAGAAGAATATCACGCCTATCTTATCGTTGTTGGTAATGGCCGAGTAGGCTATGGTGGCGGCAATCTCAGCTATCATCTCGCGTTTGTCCTCGCCGACGGCTCCGAAGAGACGGCTTCGCGACATATCGACGAGCAGCATCACTGTAAGCTCACGCTCCTCCTCATAGACCTTGACATAGGGGCGGTTGTGACGAGCGGTGACGTTCCAGTCGATGTCGCGCACATCGTCGCCATACTGGTACTCCCTGACTTCGGCAAAGGTCATGCCTCGGCCTTTAAAGGCTGTATGATACTCTCCGGCAAAGATGTTCTGGGAGAGACCGCGAGTCTTTATGTCGATTTTACGTACTTTTTTCAGGAGTTCGTTGGCTTCCATGAGTTATAGCGGTGGTGTAAGAGTCTTGGAGGTGGTGGAGGCGAGGAGAGAGGGCTGTTGTCATCAGGGCACCTCGACCTTGTCGAGTATCTCCGAAATAATCTGGTCGGTGGTGATGTTATTGGCTTCGGCCTCGTAGGTGAGTCCGATGCGGTGGCGGAGTACGTCGTGACACACTGCACGCACATCTTCGGGAATTACATAACCGCGCTGACGCAGGAAGGCGTATGCGCGGGAGGCGCGGGCCATGCCTATCGATGCGCGGGGCGATGCTCCGAAGCTGATCATGCCGGCGAGGTCTTTCAGACCGAAGTCACCCGGATTACGTGTGGCAAACACAATGTCAACGATATAACGCTCGATCTTTTCATCAAGGTATATCTTTTCGACAATCCTCTGCACTTCGAGTATTTCGGAGGGGTGGAGCAGGGGCTGTACTTTCTTGCGCTCACCGCTGATGTTCTGACGGATAATTATCTTCTCTTCCTCCTTAGTGGGATAGCCGATTATGACTTTGAGAAGGAAACGGTCAACTTGTGCCTCGGGCAGAGGATATGTGCCTTCCTGCTCGATAGGGTTTTGGGTCGCCATTACAAGAAACGGCTCCTGAAGGGGAAATGTGTCGTCACCGATGGTAACTTGACGTTCCTGCATGGCCTCGAGTAGCGCGCTCTGCACCTTGGCAGGGGCACGGTTAATCTCGTCGGCGAGTACGAAGTTGGCAAAGATGGGGCCTTTCTTAATCTGGAATTGCTCCTTCTGGATGCTGTATATCATTGTACCCGTGACGTCGGCGGGAAGAAGGTCGGGAGTGAACTGGATACGGCTGTATTTGGCATCGATTACCTGTGCGAGCGTCTTGATGGCAAGGGTCTTTGCAAGGCCCGGCACGCCTTCAAGAAGTATGTGTCCGTTGGAAAGCAGCGCGATGAGCAGCGAGTCGACGAGGTGTTTCTGGCCGACAATGGTCTGGTCCATTCCTTGTGTGACCAAGCTGATGAAATTGCTCTTGCCTGCCACGAGGTCATTAAGCTCTCTGATATTAACCGTTTCGCTCATAGTGTGGTGAGAATAGGTATGGTGTTTGTTATTATTTGAGTCCTTATTTTGATTACAAAGTTATATATTATAACAAATAATATGTGAAAATGGTGTGTTAATTTTAGCTATTTTTTCTTTACTTACGTGTAATGTATAGCATAAAATAACGGTGTACCTGACCTCTGAGCCGGCACACCGTCGATGTTTTCTACGCTGATGTCATGTCATTTGGGATACTTCGTGAGTATCTTTCCGGCCTTTTCGTTGGCAGCTTTGATACTTGCCTGGCTGGATGGATTTATACCGTATTTTTCTGCCGGTGGAATCACGAGCACGAGGCCGGGGCCGACGCGGTTGGGGTTAGCTATCTTAGCTTTGTTTTCCTCATAGATATATACCCAGAAGCATTTATTGCCATAGTGTTTCTTGGCCATGTCGTTGAGCAGATAGCCGGGGCGCACGGTGTCTTTGACCATAGGCTCGGCCTGTGATGGAGCGGAGGCCTGTGTCTCGGCGGGCTTAAGGGTGTCGACTGCGGTGGCTACCGGAGCTGTAGACGCTTTAATTGAATCGTCAGCAAGCGGAGTGGCCACACTGTCGAGCTGAATCTCCTGGACGAGCTCGGCTTCCTCTATATTGTTGCGCTGCGTCTGAGGCATGGTCGGGAATATGTAATCAATGGCGAAGTACACGCCACATGCTCCAAGGGCGAGGCCTACGAGCATGCCTATTACAAATCCCCAGCCAAATCCGGCTCCTGATTTCTGCTCAGGCTCACGGTAATACTCTTCGGGCTCTTCGTCGGGGAACGCAGGAGTGGCCTTGGGGGTGACAACGGGTGCGACGGGGGCAATAGGTTTTGCTGTCGGTTTCACCTGAGTTGGCTGTGTTGTCGGTTTTACGGGCACAGCAGGTGAGGCTGCATCAGTTTTCGGCTCGGGTTGTACCGATGGGGTGGGCTTGGTAGCCTGAGGTGTTGTAACGACCGGCTCGACAGTCGGCTCGGATGTCGAATGTATGGTTTTTGCCGGTTCATCGGCATGTTCCTGTTCGGAAACTGGTTCAGCAACTGTTTTAGTCGCAACTTCCTCAGCGGGTGTCGATTCGGCAATATACTCTGTCTCGGTTGTTGATGGCTGCTCTGTGAGCAATTGAGAGGCTTCTGCGACAGCTAATTGTTCTTCTTCCGCAATCGGTTCGGCAGAAGCGGGCGTGGCGACTTGCGAGTCTTGTTCTTCTTGTGGTGCCGAGACCTCCAGGGTAGCAAGTTCTTCGCCTTCGGGCTTTTCGCTGTCGGACTCTTCGGTTGCGTCAAGCTGACTGAATGCATCATCAGAGAGAGAGTCACTAACCTCCTCAGGCTCAAACATGGCAAAGGGAGCATTGATGGTGTCGGCTATCTCGCTGTCGGGGATGAACGAGACCGGTATTTCAGCATCGCCAGTTGGAGCGAAAGTGCCGATACCCTTGATTTTCACAGTTTCTCCCTCGGTTAATGACCGTGTGAGTTGGTCGAAGAAGCTTTTGATGAAGTTTTCGGCCTCGGCCGGAGTGATATTGCAGTGTCCGGCCAGCATAGCCGCCAGTTCGTGATAAGGTATCTTACGGTTCATCGCGTCATTTTTTTACGAAGTACGACACTGGGCTGAAAAATCATTCTGATACTCGGGGGTACGAGGGTGCGACGGCCCGATTCGGCATCGGTGACAATGCTTTCGTCGGTCTTGATGGTGGCGAATGTGCCGAATCCGGGAATGGCTATCGAGTCGAGTTCCGACCCTGTCTCAACCAGAAGTTTGCCGAACGCATCGATGAGAGTGGCGGTCTCGTCAACGGAACGATTGAGCGTCTTGGCCAGATGGGAATTGAAGGTCTTGCTGTCCAAAGCAAATAGTAATTAGCGATTAGAAATTAGCGGTTATGCGGGTGAGGAGCGGTTGTCGCGCTGTCGTGATGAGAAGATCTTGAATATTGCAGGCGAGGCGTAATGACACGCCTCACCTAACAAAATACGTTTATGTGACCCTTTTGGTTCAGTCTGCTTAGAGGGTGTTTCATAACAAATGTTAAGCTAACGTGGGTGTATTTTCATTTAAATTGTTCATAATCAGAGGGAGCATAGCTGTAGCTATGTGACCGATGATTAGGGACAAGTTAAATGAAAAGACGCCCATGAGTGGTAAAGCTTTAATATTTGTTATGAAACACCCTCTTAGTAATTACGGGCGAAAATCACGCGCTGTGCCGAGGGCTTGCCTGTGACCATACATACACCAGGAGTCTTGTCGCCATCGAGGGGGATACAGCGTATGGTAGCCTTGGTCTCCTCCTTGATTTTTTCCTCTGTCTCGGGAGTACCGTCCCAATGAGCGAGGATGAAGCCGCCTTTTTCGATTTCGGTCTTAAATTCGTCGTAGGTCTCTACAGTGCGTGTCATTGATTCACGGTGGGCGAGAGCCTTCTTGAAGATGTTTTCCTGAATCTCTTCAAGGAGATCTTTGCAATACTGTGCGATGCCTTCGATGGGAGCGACGTGCTTTTCGAGAGTGTCACGGCGCATAACCTCGATAGTGCCGTTCTCGATGTCGCGTGTGCCGATGGCCAGACGTACGGGCACACCCTTGAGCTCGTAGTCGGCAAATTTGAATCCGGGACGCTTGTTGTCGGCGTCGTCAAACTTGACGCTTACGCCGAGAGCGCGGAGCTCGTTGACGATAGGAGCGACAGCGTCGGCAATGAGCGAACGCTGGTCGTCGTTTTTATAGATGGGGACGATCACCACCTGAATGGGCGCGAGATGGGGAGGAAGCACAAGACCGTTGTCATCGGAGTGAGTCATGATAAGCGCGCCCATCAGGCGGGTCGACACGCCCCATGAGTTGGCCCATACGTATTCGGGCTTGTTTTCCTTATTGACGAATGTTACGTCGAAGGCCTTGGCGAAATTCTGGCCGAGGTTATGCGATGTACCCGACTGTAGAGCTTTGCCGTCCTGCATCATGGCCTCGATGGTGTAAGTGTTGAGTGCACCGGCAAATCGCTCGTTGGCACTCTTTACGCCCTTGATTACAGGCATGGCCATGTATTTTTCTGCAAAGTCGGCGTAGAGATTGATCATCTGCACTGTGCGGGCCTCCGATTCTTCGGCCGTAGCGTGGGCACAGTGGCCTTCTTGCCAAAGGAACTCAGCGGTGCGGAGGAACATGCGTGTACGCATTTCCCAACGCATCACGTTGGCCCACTGGTTGCACAGCACGGGCAGGTCGCGGTAAGAGTGTATCCAATTTTTATATGTGCCCCAGATGATGGTTTCGGAAGTGGGGCGTATGATCAGCTCCTCCTCAAGACGGGCATCGGGGTCGACAACCACGCCGGTGCCGTTGGGGTCGTTTTTCAGACGATAGTGGGTTACTACGGCACATTCTTTGGCAAAGCCTTCGACGTGCTCAGCCTCACGACAAAGGAAAGACTTGGGTATGAGCAGCGGGAAGTAGGCATTCTGCACGCCGGTCTGCTTGAACATTTCGTCAAGAGTGCGCTGCATCTTTTCCCAGATGGCGTAACCATAGGGCTTTATTACCATACATCCTCTTACAGCCGACTGTTCTGCGAGGTCAGCCTTAACCACGAGATCGTTATACCATTGTGAGTAGTTTTCACTACGTTTTGTGAGGTCTTTGAGTTCTTTAGCCATTGCTTATGATAGTAGTTTTTTGTTATTGCAGATTTCGGTCAGTTAAACTTTTAACTTTAACCATTAAGATTCTTATTTAATGAGTCCCTTATGGGCATTTGTTATCATCTTCGGGCCGGGGATCAGATATATCTCCACGCGGCGGTTGGCGGCGCGCCCGTTGCGTGAGTCGTTTGGCTCTACGGGGTCGGTGTCGCCCATCTCATAGGGGATGACTATGAGGTCTTCGCTCACCTGTGTGAGCAGCCAGTCATATATCGAGTTGTTGCGCTCGTGTGACAGGTATGAGTTATATTTGGCCGAGCCGGTGTTGTCGGTATGCACAGCATAGACTACCTTGTACATCTCAGGGTCGCGGAGCAACGCTATGACAGGGCCGAATTTGGCAGGGGCCGAGGGAGAGAGTAGTGTGTCATTGGGGAGAAAGAGGTCATCGGTAGGGATGGTTACGAGCACGACCTCGTCGTCGCGCATCATGTCGACGATATATCCCTTTTTCGCTAATGAATGGCCGACGTTTTTCATATATCGGCTTATAGCGGCATGTTCGCCCGAAGCTACTTCAGGCGTCAGGATATTTTGCTCAAGGTCCATGTCCATATAGACAGTCTCGTCATAACCCTTGTAGGGGTCGGTGTATTTGTCCTTGGCCTGCAAAGTGGAGGCGGGCAAGAGTACTGACGCGAGCAGGAACGATAGCAGAAAGCGTTTCATACGGTCGGTTGAATTGATGTGTATTAGTCGGCCAGCGGGTCGAGCGACTGTTCGTAACGCAGTTCGGCGGCCACAAGCGGCTCCACCTCGTCGGGGCGTATCGGCGAGAGTTTGTCTTTGGCCAGCATCTTCCTGACATATGCGTTGAGGGCGTCGGTATTGACATCTTCGTCGTCTGCTTCTGCATCAATGTTGAGCAGGCCGCTTTCCTCATACCAGTCCCATATGATGTCAATGACGTTGAGCAATTCGTCGTCGCTGCAACGTTGGGATGCTTCGGGCGACAAGGCCTGACGCATGGCCTTGACGGCCTCTTTTTCGTCAAATTCTTTCATGAGTCGGATGATTGTCGGGTGTTGAGATCAATAATCCCCGAGGGGAGAGTGGTGTGGAGCGTCCGGGTGTCGGTGTCCACTTCGTCAATATACTCGTCGGCCACCGGGATATACACCTCCTCGCCATCTGGAGTGGTGACGATGAGCAGCAAGTTGGCCGTGGCATCGTTGTAGTCGGTGATTTCGCCAACGGTGCCGGCAATGGAGTCGGCGAGTGTAAAGCCGATAAGGTCAGACAGATAAAACCCTCCCTCGCCATCGGCGTCATCGGGCTCCGGGATGTCGCTGTCAAGCAGGTAGAAGGGACGGCCTGTTAGGGTGCGTGCCTTCTGTTCGGAGTCGATGCCGTCGATGGTGATGAGGACGGTTTCGGATGTCTTTGGTCGCACGGACACTATGAAGAAGGGCACGAATATCCCTTCGACATCCAGGACGATACACTTGACATCTGAAAGGTCAATGTCAAAGTCGAGGGTGGCCGAGATTTCACCCTTTATGCCGTGAGGTTTGTTGAACACTCCGGCTTCGGTAATGTCAGTGCGCAATATCATCAGCGTTTCTTCTTTTTCTTGCCTGTAGGGGGCGGTGCGATTATCTTGAACTCGTGGAGACGGGTGGTCTCGGGATCGATGCGGAGCATGCCGTGGGAATATTCGGCCAGATCCTTGAAGATTTTCGCATCGTCCACACTGTCCTTGTTTACTGCGAGAAGCAGCTTCTTCATGTGGTTGGCTACAAGATTGACCAACTCGTCACGTTCGGGGCCTTCGGGCATCTCTATAGCTTTGGCTATTATGAGCTCCACATCCTTGCCATAGTGGCGGTAACGGATGTGGCGGCGCGGGTAGGGCACCTTCTCGGGGCGGGAGGAATACTTGTCGGGTGCGGACACCTCGACGGGATAGTCGATGTCAAGTTTGAAGCCGCTCATGTAGGCCAGGTGGTCCCAGAGTATCTGTTTCCAGTCCTCCTGTTCTTTCACCTTGGGCTGTATGCGTGCCATCGCGCTGATGATTGAGTAGGCGCAACGGGTGCGCTCCTCTCTGTCGGGGATGGTGATACAGTGGTCTACCATACGCTGTATGGCTCTGCCGTATTCAGGCAGGATGAGACGCGGACGATGTGTGTTGTAAGTTAACATTCAGTGGGGTTGGAGGGGGAATGATTACATGTTCATGCCACCGTCGACCTCGATTACCTGGCCCGACACGTAGCTTGACATGTCGGAGGCAAGGAATGTGGCGACATTGGCGATGTCCTCGACCTGACCGGCACGACGGAGGGGAATTTTCTGAGCCCACTCCTTGCGCACCTCGTCGGAGAGGGCTGCGGTCATGGCTGTCTCTATAAAGCCGGGGGCGATGGCGTTGGCGCGGATGCCGCGTGAGCCTACCTCCTGTGCGATGCTCTTGGCAAGAGCGATGAGACCTGCCTTGGACGCTGCGTAGTTGGCCTGGCCGGCATTGCCGTGTACGCCTACTACCGATGCCATGTTGATGATGGAGCCGCTGCGCTGACGCATCATTACGGGGATGATGGCGTGGATGAAGTTGAACGCGCTCTTAAGGTTGACGGCGATCACAGCATCCCACTGGGCCTCGCTCATCTTGAGCATGAGACCGTCCTTGGTTATGCCGGCGTTGTTGACGAGCACGTCGATGTGGCCGAAGTCTTCCTTAACCTTGGCAACAACTTCTTCGGTTTGGGCAAAGTCGGCAGCGTTGGATGCATATCCTTTGGCTTTCACTCCGAGGGCTTCGATTTCCTTGACAGTGGCGGCCATGTTTTCGTCGTCAAACAGGTCGGTGAAAGCTATATCTGCGCCTTCAGAGGCGAATTTGAGGGCAATACCTTTGCCGATGCCGCGTGAGGCACCGGTGATGAGAGCAACTTTTCCTTCAAGTAGTTTCATTTCAAGAATAGTTTTTTTAATATGGTTATTTTAGAATTGATTTTATGGCTGTTTTTCGGTGTGTTTCAACACGATGGTATTGGTGAGAAATCTTACAGTCTCCTCGCGCAGTGTCGATGGGTCGACACCAAGGCCGTCATAGTTGTCACACAGGTGGCAGTAGTCCACTCCCTGAAAAAACATCTGGTGGATGGCCGGGATGAGTGCGCCCTGCTCGGGGTCAAACACGCCACGCGCTATGCCGTTTTCAATCATGGAGTGAAAAAGTCCGCGTTCCTTCTCCACGGCCAGCAGGCGTATCCTCTCGAGTCGCTTGTGGTCGAGGGTTATGTAGGATATAAGTTGGCTTGTGGTCGAGGCTTTGATGGTCTCGTCGACCACGTCGAAGCGTGCGCGGATGTAGGCCTGAAGCATTTCGACCGGTTCGAGATCGGAGCATACGATGTCGCGAAACCGTTTGACTATCGCGTCGGCCTCACGTTCGATAACGGCGTCATATATCTCCTTTTTATTTTTAAAATAGGTATATATAGTGCGCCGCCCTTTGTCGGAGGCCGTGGCTATATCATTCATGGTGGTACGCTCCACGCCGTTTGAGGCGAAGAGCTGACGGGCCACATCAAGAAGCCGTTCGCGGGTTTTAGAGGCAATCGCAGTCATCTGAGACGGGTATTTCAAGGTGCAAAGGTAGTAAAAAATCCCGTGCCGTTATATGCCTATGCCCTGATTTTTGAGAAATTCCTTTAATACGGCCGAGAATTGCTCGTTGGCCGTGCGCGGATAGCGGATGTCGGCATAGACTTGTGCGAGGTTGTCTTTGTTGTTGTCAATGACAAACTTACGGTATGATTCCATGCTCTCTTTTTCGGCATACATGGCGCGTATTTCATCGGCCGAGGGGTTGTGGTATGTGCCTGTGTGGAGAATGGCGTCGACATCGAGGCGTTCGGGTAGTTCGGGCTGTTCGGCCGGATAGCCGAGGGTAACGGTGAGCAATGGCACTACACCTTGCGGGAGCCGGAGCAGGTCGGCAATCATGGGTGCGTTATAGGTGGTGGTGCCGAGATAGCAAGTCCCGAGTCCGGCCAACTCAGCGAGAGTGACAAACTGCTGGGCAAATATGGCTGTGTCCATTACGGCCCAGGTATAGCCCTGGAGGTTGTTGAGGCCCGGCTGTGCTCCCGACAGTTCACACCATGTGTGGTATCTTCTGAGGTCGAGGCAAAAAGTCAGCACAGCCTTGGCTCCCGTGATTGCAGACTGGGAGAAATGGGCGGGAGCCAGCGCGCTAATTTCGTCGGGGACAGTGGTGAGTATCGCGCTGTAAAGCTGCATGTTGCCGGTGTTGGGGGCGTGGGCGGCCTTGGCGATGAGCGAGCGGATGAGTGACGGGTCAATCTCACGGGTGGGGTCATAGGCCCTGACCGTGCGCCGTGTGGCGAAATAGGTGTCGATGTCGTGTGTGGTCATAATCTGATGATATGTATTTTGTGTGCGGCCTGGCATGAGGCCGCGCAATTACTCTGCAAGTTACGACAAAATATTCAAATGTTAATAAATTGAGCGCGGAATTTTTGGTACATCACGGAAATTTCGTCATCTTTGCACTCGCCAAATTTTGACTCTGCGAGTTTCTGATCACTATTGCATATTATGGAACACAAGACATATACTTACGATGAGGCATATGAGGCCTCGGTGAAATATTTTGACGGCGACGAACTTGCCGCTCGCGTATGGGTGAGCAAGTATGCCCTTAAGGATTCGGCCGGCAATATCTATGAACTGACTCCCGAACATATGCACCGCCGCATAGCCTCGGAGATAGTGCGTATCGAGAATAAATATCCCAATCCCATGTCGGAGGCCGAGGTTATGGAACTGCTCGACCATTTCCGCTACGTGGTGCCTCAGGGTAGCCCCATGGCAGGTATAGGCAATGATTACCAGGTCGGCTCGCTGAGCAACTGCTTTGTGATAGGCCTTGACGGTCATCCCGACTCCTATGGCGGCATAGCCAAGATAGACGAGGAGCAGGTGCAGCTCATGAAGCGTCGCGGAGGCGTGGGACACGACCTTAGTGACCTGCGTCCCAAAGGTACACCAGTAAAAAATTCGGCTCTTACCTCGACAGGTCTTGTTCCCTTTATGGAGCGATATTCCAACTCCACACGTGAGGTGGCGCAGGATGGCCGCCGTGGCGCACTGATGCTCACGGTGTCAATCAAGCATCCCGACTCGGAGCGTTTTATTGATGCAAAACTCGAACAAGGCAAGATTACAGGCGCGAATGTCTCTGTCAAGATTGACGATGAGTTCATGCGCTGCGTAGAGAGTGGTGAGGTGTATCGCCGCCAGTTTCCTGTGTGGAGTGACAAGCCCGAGGTGAGCATTGACACCGATGCCCGTGCACTTTGGGGAAAGATTGTGTATAATGCATGGAAATCGGCCGAGCCGGGCGTGCTGTTCTGGGACACAATCACTCGTGAATCGGTGCCCGACTGCTATGCCGACCTCGGTTTTCAGACCGTTTCTACCAATCCTTGTGGCGAGATACCCCTCTGTCCATATGATAGTTGCCGCCTTGTGGCTATCAATCTCTATGCTTATGTAAAAAATCCGTTCACACCCGAGGCCGAGTTTGACTATGAATTGTTTGCCTCGCATGTGGGCAAGGCCCAGCGTATGATGGACGACATCATTGATCTGGAGATGGAGAAGATTGATACCATCATCGCCAAGATAGAGAATGACCCTGAGACTTCAGAAGTAAAGGAGACCGAACTGAATCTCTGGAAAAAGATAAAGGCCAAGACTCTCAAAGGCCGCCGCACCGGACTCGGCACTACCGCCGAGGGAGATATGATAGCAGCCCTCGGTCTGCGTTACGGAACAGCCGAGGCTACT
The DNA here is from genome assembly GCF_910574735.1 of Duncaniella muricolitica. Classification (NCBI taxonomy): domain Bacteria; kingdom Pseudomonadati; phylum Bacteroidota; class Bacteroidia; order Bacteroidales; family Muribaculaceae; genus Duncaniella; species Duncaniella muricolitica. The sequence goes on from NZ_CAJTCF010000046.1 coordinate 25,420, forward strand.
GAAATGTCGGTCGACGTGCATCGCGCGCTTGCCGTAGCTGCCTTCACCTCATCGGTGCAGATGGCCAAGGAACGCGGAGCGTTTGAGGTGTATGATCCCGAGCGAGAGCGCAACAATCCTTATATCTCACGTCTGCGTGAAGCCGCTCCGTCTCTGATAGAGGATATGGAGAAGCACGGTCGCCGCAACATCGCGTGTCTGACCATAGCCCCGACAGGCACCACTTCGCTCATGACCCGCACCTCGTCGGGTATAGAGCCTGTGTTTATGCCGGTATACAAACGTCGCCGCAAAATCAATGCCAACGACGTGGAGGCCCGCGTGGATTATGTCGACGAGTCAGGTGATAAGTTTGAGGAGTATGTCGTGTATCATCCCAAGTTTGTCGACTGGATGAAAGTCAACGGCATAGAGGTCCGCGATGACTATTCTCAAGCTGAAATAGAGGCTCTTGTGGCACGCTCGCCTTATTATAAAGCTACGGCCAACGATATCGACTGGCTTGAGAAGGTGAGAATGCAGGGAGCGGTGCAGAAGTGGGTCGACCATTCAATCTCTGTGACCATCAATCTCCCGGCAGATGTGGATGTCGAACTTGTAAACCGGCTCTATCTCGAAGCTTGGAAAGTAGGGTGCAAAGGCTGTACAATCTATCGCGACGGATGCCGCTCAGGCGTGCTCATAGCTGCCGAGAACGACAAAAAGAAAAAAGACGCCCGTAAAGCCGAGGCCGACGGCATGGAGCCGAAGTGTCATGATGCCGGACATCCGCTCATGCTCAAGCGTCCTGTCGAACTTGAAGCCGATGTGGTGAGATTTCAGAACAATAAGGAAAAATGGATTGCTTTTGTCGGACTCGTCGACGGACATCCCTATGAGATATTTACCGGTCTGGCTGACGACGAGGATGGAATTTTCTGTCCTAAATCGGTCAACAAAGGTAAGATTATTAAGGCTATAGATGAAAATGGAGCGAAGCGTTACGACTTCCAGTTTATCAATAAGCGTGGCCTCAAGACCACTATCGAAGGATTGTCGGATAAATTTAATCCCGAATACTGGAACTATGCCAAACTCATCTCCGGAGTGTTGCGTTACGGCATGCCTATCGATCAGGTGCTCAAGCTCGTCAACGGTCTTGAACTCGACTCACAGAGCATCAACACCTGGAAGATGGGAGTGGAGCGCGCACTGAAACGCTACCTCCCTTCCGGCACACCTGCCAACGGACAGAAATGTCCCCATTGTGGACAGGAGACTCTTGTGTATCAGGAAGGATGCCTGATATGCACCTCTTGCGGCAATTCGCGCTGCGGATAATGAGCCGTCCCGGGTGTGGATATTCTTGAGGTCGTATGTAACCTAATTTTAAACGATATAATAATGAAAATCAAGCTGATGTTTCCCGCTCTGCTTTTGGCGTTATTTGGCAGTCGTGCAGCGGGCTTAGCAGCGAGGCCAAGAAGATTGCCGGCTGCTATGTGATACCCGAAGTGTCGCAGCAACAGCCCGTCATGGAGCTTAACAGTGATGCGACATGCGTCATCAGAGCCATCAAGCCGGGAGTGCTCACCTATGCGGTGGAAGGCTCTTGGAATGTCGAGAACGACTCTCTTGTGATGGTGCTCGACCCCTCGACGCTTAAAGTGGAGGAAGGGGATGCATCGCTTGTCGGGAATATTCCCGTGCGTACCGCACGCAAGGTGGCCGGATATACCGATCTGAGCCTTGAACTTAAAAACGGTGACGTGATTTATTATTATAAAAAGGTGCAGTTATGAAAGGAATGTGGTGTGTATGTGCGGCAATGACTGCTTTGGCTCTGACATCATGTGGCGGTTCGGATGTGAGCGAACGCATATCGTCGGCCGAGATGGCTTGTGCCATTGAGGACGCTGATGTCTCACGGCGCATATGCGACGAGATAATGGACGACAACGGTCGTGACAACAGCCTTACCGCTATGCAGTTGGGACGTATGTCGATACTCTACATGCAGCTTTATGACCGCACTGACGATGCCGATGCTCTCGATATGGCCACACAATGTTATCGCTCGGCCTTTGAGACCGATGCCGACTCTGCCACATATTTTTACACTCATCTGCCTGTCGAACAAGACAAATATGGCATGTCGCTGACCACACTCGTCCAGTCGATTGACAATCCGGCCGATGTGTCCGATACTCATGACTCTCCTGCGGGCGATGAGGATTACCGTACTGACTCAATTTGATAACTATGGATTGGAAAGATCTTCTGGCAAGCAAAGTTGATGACGGCACTCTTCAGCGTGAGGAATATGTGCCTGAGGATAACACTCCTGCACGCACACCCGATACTCTGCGTGTGACTATCGACCGTAAAGGTCGCAAAGGTAAGACCGCGACTATCATCGAGGGCTTCACATGTCCTGAGGATGAACTGCTTGAAGTGGCCGCGCGGCTCAAAACCAGGCTCGGCACAGGTGGTTCTGCCCGCGGGGGTGAGATATTGATTCAGGGCGATGTGGCCGCCAAGGTCAAGGCTCTGCTCACCGAAATGGGCTACAAGGTGAAATGATAAACATCTACAAGGCATCGGCCGGCTCGGGCAAGACCTTTACGCTGGCACGTGAATATATCAAACTGATACTCGGTCACAAGGACGAGGAGGGTCGCTATGTGCTCAATCGTCCCGGCTCGCGCTCGGGGCATAAGGCTGTGTTGGCCATGACGTTTACCAACAAAGCCACCGAGGAGATGAAGTCGCGTATCATTCATGAGCTTGCTGTGCTTGCCGGATGTGAGAAGGACTGGGATGAGCCGAGTCCGTATGAAAAAGACCTGTGTGCCACCTTTGGCTGCGACGCTGAGCGGCTCGCTGTCGCGGCCAAAGATGCGTTGCTCGGACTGTTGTACGACTTCAGCCGTTTCAGCATCTCGACTATCGACTCGTTTTTCCAGACGGTGCTCCGCTCGTTTGCCCATGAGGCAGAGGTGTCGAGCAACTATGCCCTCGAACTTGATGACGAGGAGGTGATAACCATGAGTGTCGACCGTCTGCTGCAGTCGCTCAATCATGGACGCCCTACAAAGCAATCTTACGAAATAGAGACGTGGATCACAGGCTACATGAAAAGTCTTATTGAAGACGGTAGCCAGTTTACGCTATTTAACCGTAACGGCAACGTTCAGTCAGATCTCATAAAGTTTATTGCCAAGATACATAACGACACCTTTAAGGACAACGAAAAGCGTGTCATGGACTATCTTAACGACGACTCTAAATTTCACAGTTTTTGTGACACTGTGTTTACACGGATGCGTCGGATCAAGGCCGAGACAGCGGCCATATGCGCAAGGAGTAAGGAAACTATCGAAGCGTCTAAAAAAACCAAACTGTTCAACAAGAACGTCATCAATATACTCGAAGACTGGAGCAATAAAGGATGGAAAAAATATACCAACTCCGTTTTGCCCAAAACCATTGGCAATGTGCTTGATGACCCGCAGCAGATGTGGACGGCTGATACCCGTAAAAAGGAACTGACCGACTCTGTGATCGAGGCGGCGGTGTCAGAAGCCATGAGAAGCATCGTCAATTGTCACAACTCAGTGACAATTCTCAATGTCATAAAAGAAAACCTCTACCAACTGGGGCTGCTAAGTTCGATTATGGAACTTGTCGACCATTTCAGACGCGAGAATGTCACACTATTGTTGAGCGATACCAATTCGCTGCTCGCCAAGATTATCGGTGATGAGGATTCTCCGTTTCTATATGAAAAACTTGGTGTGAGATTTCAACATTATCTCATAGATGAGTTTCAGGATACGTCTTTGAGCCAGTGGGCCAATATGCGTCCGCTCCTGCGCGAAAGTCTCGCCTATGATTATGACAATCTCGTCATCGGTGATGAGAAGCAGTGTATCTACCGTTTCAGAAACAGTGACCCGTCGCTGCTTCATAATCTGCATGCCGAGCCGTGGGCCGAAGGGCGCACAATCGTGAGAGGTGACAGTGTGAGCGAGAATACTAACTGGCGGTCATCTGCCGACGTGGTGCGTTTCAACAATTCGCTATTTACCTCAATCGCCCGCCAGTGGGGATTTGAAGATGTCTACTCCAATGTAGAGCAACAGGTGTCGTCAAAGCACGTCGACCATCGAGGATACGTGTTGTTATCTTGTTTCGATGCCTCGAAAGATCCGGAAGAGGAGGCTTTGGGGCAGATGGCGCGCGAGATGCGTCGTCAGCTCGAATCGGGATATGCTCCCGGCGACATAGCCATACTCGTGCGTCAGGTCCGTGATGGAGAAAAGGTGATACGCTATCTTGAAGAATTGAGAAAGGCTGACCCGACTTATCCGAAGTTTGACATTATATCCGACAAATCGCTTCTCATATCACACTCTGATGCCGTAACCAATGTGATAAGCCGTCTGCGCATGCTTTCGAGCGTGGATGTCACCACCGACCCTCGTCGCAAAAGCACACGTGAGGTGGCAAGGATAATCAACGATTATGAGACGGCATTTACTTCAGGAATGTCGCCCGATAAAGCTCTGCAACAGGCCATTGATATGATGAGCAAGCGTGCTGCGGAGGAAGACGGGCAAAACACCAACCTTGAGGATGCATCGCTCCATGGTGTAGATCTCATATCGCTTGTTGAGTCAGTAATAAATACCCATGTTGATCAGCGTCTGCGTGAGAGTGACAGCGTGTATATCGCCGCGTTCATGGATCTTCTTACCAAATTTGTATCGCAGGGCAAAGCCGACATCCGGTCGTTTCTGCAATGGTGGGACGATACAGGCAGCAATATGTCGATAGCAGGCGGATCAGACTCACGCGCACTCAATATTCTTACGGTACACAAGTCAAAGGGCCTGGAGTTTCATTGTGTCCACATACCGTTTGGCGAGTTTACCACCTCCGGACGAGGCGATACGGCATGGTTTGAGTTGCCGGCCATCGAAGGCATCCCCGAAGATATAATACCTCCGATGATGCCGCTCACAATAAGCAAAGCACTGTCGTCGACTCCGCTTGCCGAGCAATATGAGGAGATAAAACGTGAACGGGTGCTTGATCAGACCAATCTGCTCTATGTGGCCTTTACGCGTGCGGTCGACGAGTTGATAGTAGGTGTAAAGCTCTCCAAGTCGGTACGAACCGAGGCACTTGCCCCCGGAGAGATACCCTCTGTGGCCCGTACCATATATGAAGGAGTCAAAGGAGCCGGAGCCTCCCCGCAAATGCCTCTCTCCTTTGATGCCGACTTGCGTCTGACCGTCGGGGAGCCAACCGTAAAAAAGGCTGAAAAGAAGGCCAAGGGCACGGCAATGCGACCGTCTACTTCGGTAAGGATGCCGGCCTATGAGGCAACATCGACCGATTCGGTTTGGGAGAATACCAATGTGGATACCGATCGGCTCAACCGCATACAGGTGGCTCGTGAACGAGGTCTTATACTGCATGCGCTGATGTCGAGGATACGCCATAGCAATGACATTGACAGGGCATTCACACTGCTCAAAGCCTCGCCGGACTCACGCACGCTTACCGAGAACGACTATGTGGCCCTTCGCGAAGTAGTCGAGACGAGAGTCAATGACCCTAAGGCTACAGAATGGTTTGACGGTTATAAGAAGGCTTACCTTGAGCGTGAGATTCTTACAGCCGACGGTCGGCTGCTACGCGTTGACCGGGTGGTGTGGACTGCTGCCGGCGAGCTCCATGTCATAGACTATAAGACAGGTTCGCAGGATCCGCGACGCTATACAAAGCAGATAAAGGACTACATGCAGTTTTTCAGGTCAATAGGCTATCCTCAGGTGCAGGGTTATCTATATTATCTCGATACAGGTGAAATAATAGAAGTTTCATAACACACAAAAAAAATGACATGAGCTGCGACCAAAATCGCAGCTCATTTACAACCTCTGCGGTATTCTCATTCGAGCCAATGTGGCTACCGGAGAGGCTACCGTAGATTTTCCCGCCGGTCTCTATATCGTGGGCGGTAAGAAAGTGTATGTTAGATAAACATTCGGAGGAAACACATTGATGTCCCATTAAAATCGGAAAGAGTACTTTGAAATTGTTGAAATTTAGTTTGTTGGAAAAGATTTTGGTGCGAACGGACTTGATTAGTATATTACGGTTCT
>NZ_CAJTCF010000047.1:0-31449 GCF_910574735.1 Duncaniella muricolitica
TGCTACACTCCCTGCCGTCTTTCGTTGGACAGATAAGTCGGTGATGATAGGTCATTTTCAAAGAACACTTGCCTAATCCTTGCCAAAGGGACTATTAAGACACTACCTTGACTGGCGCACCATAACAATACATCGAAAAGCCCTTCTCAATCTGTTGCTTGATAAAACTGTTCACCACAGCGTATGACTTGCCGCTGCCCGGTGTCCCTAACACGATGGACGCACGGAACGGGTTTACCACATTTATCCAGCCGTTGTTCCAACGCTTTTTATAGTAGAAGCGTGTGGGCAGATTAACGGAATACTCGCTTTCGATGAGCCTTGTTTCCTGCATGAAACTCTCGTTTTCGTTGTTGAAAACATCCTCCATCAGATTGTGTTTCAACAGGCGGCTCATCCACAGACCTCCCATCAAAAGGCAGACATAGCCCGTGCCGATGGTAAGGATATACAAGCCTGTCACCGCTTCAACAGGTAGTGGCAGAGCCAGTATCCACCAGTTGAGGAAAAACAGCACGAACCCGGCGGCGAGTGCCGTCCAGATTTTACGCCAAGTGATTTTCTCACCCTTGACCCCTTTTGTTCCCAAGCACGACAGCGCAAGCAGCAGGACGGCAAACAGCTTCGTGTACAGTATGGAATGGAACAGCCCCGCCGTGCGGTTGAAGTTCATCAGTATCCTGTCCACCACGCCGATGTCCACGCCCCAAAGCCGGATGGCTTCATAGCAGAACCAGTACACGTTCATTACCACTAAAATGATACTCACGGCACGCAGAAAATCCATGATTTTCGCCAATGCCCTCAAATCGTCTTCTTGTTGTGACATACATTGATTTTTTAATTGTTGATACTCCGATTACATACCCAACCCCTTGCGCTTTTTCTTCTTTTTGCGCTTCATCGCCCGGATGAAAGCCTCTTCCTCGGCATCGGTCGCCGGACCTTCGGGAGTGAGCAAGCCCATACCGCCCGCTACGTCTGCACCGTCGTATGCGGTCTGCACGTGTGCCTTATCCGCAGCATCCACCGAAATGGATAGCGGTATCGGCGGTTGTCCGGCGTATGGCAGGGAGAAGTGTTCCTGCAAGGCATTCGCCGAAAGTTCCTTGCCCATGCGTGAGCCGTTCAGCACGCACCCCGTGCGGTGGTCGATGAAGGTGGCCCCATAGATGCGCCCTTCCTCCGTGTAGCGCAGTACGGAGTCTATGCCCTTCTCTTTGAGTTGGGACACAAATTTGTCCTTGTCATAAGTGCCTTGCAGCACGGATAGGACGGTGCGTTTCGTCATGTCGGCGAGCTTCCTGTCCTTAATCTCTGATTTGGAGCGGTCAAACTTCTTCTGCACGGCTTCATAGCCTGCGGACCACCCGAAGAGAGAGGACTTGAACGGGTTGCCCACCTTGTTGCCCTTGTCGTCCGTGACGGAATAGACCAGCCCGTGATATTCCCGTCCGCGCACGTTGCCCCTCGCTTCCTCCACCGTCAGGTTATAGAGGGAAAGGAGCGCACGGTATTCGCCCATCGTCTGGAAACGGTACTGCCCGTTCAGAGCTTTCAGGGTATTGCCCACCTGCTTCTTCACATCGCCAGCTGATGCGTCCACCTTGCGCAACGGGTTTTCCAATCTTGGATTTTTACGTTCAGCCGGATGCAGCCCGTATTTCTGTTCCAGTTCCCTGCGGATGCGGTCGCTGCGGCGGTGGAGGAAATCCCGGTTGAGCCGTTTCCCGTTCTCGTCCACGTTGATTGTCACGATGTGCAGGTGGTGGCGGTCGATGTCCTCGTGCTTGAAGACAAGATAAGGCTGGTTTCCGAAACCGAGCCTTTCCAGATAATCGCGGGCGATATTCTGCAACTCAATATCGGTCAGTACATCCTCCGGATGCGGGTTGAGCGAGATATGCACTACCGGTTTCTCCACTTTCATCTGCGGCGGCATGAAAGTCTGGAAGCTCTCCATCGCCTTGCCGATGTCCACCTTCCCCGAACCGTCATTGTAGATGCGGTTGGTGGTGAGCAGCCGCCCCTGTGCCTCGTTAATCTTCTCCCCGTTGTAGGCAATCGCGCCGTACAACGAATTTCCTACACTGATTTTTGCGACCATTTCGCCTCCAATTCTCTCGAAAGTTCCACAATCTGACGGCTCAGTTTCACGAGTTCGACGGTTTGTTGCTCCAGTTTATAGAGCAACGCCATCGCCTTTTTCTCTGAAAAATGCAGCCTCAGTTCCTTCACTACTTGGTTGTAATTCGTTCCCACGGCGCGGAACTGCGCGTGAAAATCCGACAGCTTGGTGTAGTAGTCCACCAGCGTCTTGTCCACCTTCAGCACCTTGAACGGCTGCCCGAAGAAGTGCGCTTTGAGGAAAACCGACCGTGCATAGACACCCGATTTTCCGAACATGGCGAGGAAACGGTTGTGTTCCTCCTCGTTGAAACGGACGGTGTAGCGGTACACCGCCGGATCAAGTTTGGGATTTCTCCCAGCTTTGCTTTTCTTTTTCTCTTTCATATTACTTTGGATTTAGCGAATTGACGGCATAAGCCGCCGCTTCGGGTCACAGCACCGCAGTTCTGAAAGGCTTCCCGACTTCGGAGGGGAAGCCCGCCCCCTGCAAGGGCAAGTGCTTTTCGTGGCTGCTCAAAATATTTTGAGCGGCTGAAAAGACATCTTGCTATGTTCATGTGAACATAAAAATCCGTCAGGGGACGGATTGGAAAGATACCTTTCAGGACTCCGGCTGCGCCACCATCGGCGAACCCTGCTGTCCGGGGGCAAAGTTATGCCCTTAAAGCGGTATCGGACAGATGCTTGACCCGGTCAATGACTGCCAACCGGCGCAACATGCCGCCACTTGCTTGGGAAGTGATACAGGTTCCAAAATATACTTGTTTATTTGCAGCATGATTCAAGAAACTAACGATTTGAAGATATGAGAAAAGGAACATTCAAATACCCGGACAACCGCTTCGGCGGACACTTGCCGAAGCGGATACCCGAACCGTCGGAACCCCGGTTATCCGACAATCCGGTGAAGTACGGATTCAATGACTTCATGACGCAATGTCGTCATTCATCACTTGTCCGCCGCACCGCTTCACCGCAGAACCGGATACGCGACGACCCGCCTATGTGTGTAATCACGGAAGCGGATAATGCGACAGCCAAATCCGCATGGAAACAGAAAAATAAATCATCAACAATTAAAATAAATAGAACCATGAGTAAAGAAATCTTCGTTGCATTCGCAACACAGAAAGGTGGCATCGGCAAATCCACCGTCACGGCACTCGCCGCCAGCTACCTCCACAACGTGAAAGGCTACAATGTCGCCGTCGTGGACTGCGACGACCCACAACACAGCATCCACGGACTGCGCGAACACGAAATGGGGCTTATCGACAGCAGCACCTACTTCAAGGCTCTCGCTTGCGACCATTTCCGCCGGATCAAGAAGAATGCCTATACCATCGTCAAGAGCAACGCGGTGAACGCCCTCGATGATGCGGAAAGTATGATTGCCACCGAGGACGTGAAACCCGACGTGGTGTTCTTCGACATGCCGGGAACACTCCGAAGCAACGGCGTGATAAAGACGCTCTCGCAGATGGACTACATCTTCACTCCGCTGAGTGCCGACCGCTTTGTCGTGGAGAGTACCCTGAAATTCGTCACGATGTTCCGCGACAGGCTGATGACGACCGGACAGGCGAAAACAAAGGGATTGTATCTGTTCTGGACGATGGTGGACGGCAGGGAGAGGAACGACCTGTACGGCATCTACGAGGAAGTGATCGCCGAAATGGGCTTCCCGGTGCTTTCCACCCGCCTGCCCGACAGCAAGAAGTTCCGCCGTGACCTTTCGGAAGAGCGCAGGAGCGTGTTCCGCTCCACCATCTTCCCGATGGACACGGCACTGCTGAAAGGTAGCGGCATCCGTGAGTTTTCCGAAGAGATAAGCGAAATTATCAGACCGCAGTGAGCATGGGCAGCAGGAAAGTGAACACGGAAGGCATCGACGAGGAACTGCTGTTGGCCTCCATCGGGCGGCGCACACAGGACGGGACACTACGCCCGGCGCAGGAAGTTCCCGCAGCTGCACCGACCGAAGATGACACCGCCGCACCGGAAACGCCCCCGGCGCAACCCGCCACACGGGAAAAAGCGCAGAGAGAAGGTAGCCGCCGGAAAAGGCAGGACGAGGACTACAACGAGCTGTTCCTGCGCCGCAACGAGATAAAGACCCGCCAGTGTGTCTATATCAGCCGCGATGTCCACGGCAAAATTCTCAGAATCGTGAACGACATCGCCGGAGGTGAAATCTCGGTAGGCGGCTATGTGGATACCGTGCTGCGCCAACATTTGGAACAGCACAAGGAGAGAATTAACGAACTGTATAAGAAACAACGTGAAGACCTGATTTGAAAATGGAAAAAGAAATGACACCGAATGAAAAAAGACCGCAACAGGAATGTGGAGGTATGCTTGCCCAAGTGCAGGCGAGTGTGGAAATCCTGTCGCCCGTCCCAGTAAGCGGTAAATGCAATGAAAAGGATTATGAGCGTCTGTTTATCCGTAATCCCGAAGTGAAGGCGCGAGAAGGTAAGATGGCGTATGTGCGCCCGGAGTACCACGACCGCATCATGCGCATCATCCGCGTAATCGGGCATGACAGGCTCAACCTGTCCGCCTACATCGACCATGTGCTGACGCACCACTTCAACCAGTGCGAGGACGCTATAAAAAGCCTTTACGCCCGGAACTACAATTCAGTATTCTAACCAAAAACGGGAATATATGAATGAAACAATCAGCATGACAGACATTTTGCTGGCCGTATCGGTCGGCTGCAACCTTTGGTTCCTGTTCCTGCTTCTTTACGACCGTATCATGGAAACCAAGATGTTCCGGTTCTTCAAGGGGATTACCGGATTGTGGCGGTCGCTGGAAAGCAAAGGGACAAAGAGCGAGGCAACACATAAGGAAGTCCCCACGGCAAAGGCGGACATTATCGGTAAGAGCCGTTTCAGGATGGCATCCACCCGGACAACCGCTGCCATACCGACGCAACAAGCCGCCACTTCGGAAAAAGGCATTGAGCTGTCGGAGGAAGAGGCTACTTTTGACGACGAAAACGCGGAAACCACCTCACGCACGGCACAAGTCCCGGAGGAAAAACTCGATGAAACCTTCACGAGCATACCACCGGAGGAACTGGGATATGGGGAGGACGAGCCGGAAGAGGACGCTCCGGACACGCCACGGGCTTCGGGCAGCAGCTTTGACGAGATCGACGACGCCTGCAAGACCGCCAAGAACCCGGATGCGACGCAGGCGCAACGTGAAAAGGCGGCTAAGGTGTTCACCGACATGGAAGGCACGGAGCTGTACGAGAAAATGATGGAAGGCTCTTCGGAGATAGGCATCCGCATCAGGGGGCTTATTGAAATCCGGCTGAAAAAACCTAAAAAGGTGTTCGTCGTGCCGGACAACATCGAGGAGTTCGACATCCGCAACTATGTATGACAACAATAAAAGAAATGAACATGAAGGAATGACAATCAACCCACGCGGCGAGGAAACGCAAGGCGCATCCGGTCCGCAACGGACACACCCAAGTCCGTGGAAACAAACGGGCATCCACTAAAACCAAAGTAAAGTAACAGAGTATCAACCGCCCGACAAAGGACCATCCACCCTTTCGACGGCAAAAAACAAGTACAGTTTATGAACAAGAACATCGTAAGAAACAGAAAAGCAATCCTCTCAGCGGCACTCATCATCGCCGCTACCGCCTCCGCCTTCGCGCAGGGAAACGGCATCGCGGGCATCAACGAAGCCACCTCAATGGTGAGTTCCTATTTCGACCCCGGCACGAAACTGATATACGCCATCGGCGCGGTCGTCGGGCTAATCGGGGGCGTGAAAGTGTACGGAAAATTCGTGCGACGTGAAGTTGCGTAAGTGATTGTGTAACATTAAGATTACACCTCCAGTTCCGTCTGGAGTAGCCTACGGACACATGCATTAGGAGTAATTCTTTTGTATGAAGCTGTCCCGACAAGGTAGCCTTTCCGAAAGGAGAAGATTGAACCGTGAGGGGAAATCAACGGCTGATAACACCATTCAGCACGAGGAGCTTGGCTTAGCGGTATGGTCAACGAAAGTGAACTGTCCGATAAACATCGTAAAGTACAACGAGCCAAAGGTTGTTGACAGGCTCGAACCAAAAGGTAAGCAGTCGGCTGTCCTCTTGAATTTTGGGGACACACGGACATTAGCACTGCCGGTGGAATAGACAGGACCTAACCCGCTTATTTGTCACTTATGTAAAACACGGTAAGCCCGTACCTCTCCAGTTCATTAAAGCTGGTAAGCAAGCCGCAAGGCAAGCCTACATGGGGTGCGGGTATAGGATAGCGGAAAAAGCGAATGCCTCCCTGTAATGGGGAGGATACGGATTGAGCCAATATCACGGGTTGGTAAAGGTAACATCATCCGACACGAAAGTGGGCAGACTTCCGCCTATGGTGACACTTTACAAGATAGTTTACAGAACTTTTAAAGAAAGGAAAGCAAATGAACGCAAAGAAATTGGCGTGTGCGCCCGAAGACATAGACATTCACGAACTCTGGTCGAAAATCGACTGGGACAAATGCGAGCGTTTTGTCCAAAAGCTGCAAGCACGTATTGTAAAGGCTCAAAGGGAAGGCAGACATAACAAGGTGAAAGCCCTGCAATGGATGCTTACCCACTCGTTCTACGCCAAAGCATTGGCGGTAAAACGAGTTACGACTAACAAAGGAAAATCTACTTCCGGCGTTGACAAGATTACATGGTCTTCTCCATTGGCGAAAGCCAAAGCCATATTCACTCTGAAAAGACGTGGCTACAAGCCACAACCTCTAAAACGTGTGAATATCAAAAAGAAGAACGGGAAATTACGCCCACTCGGAATACCAACGATGAAAGACCGTGCGATGCAGGCATTATACTTAATGGCACTTGACCCGATAGCGGAAACCACTGGCGACAGCCATTCCTACGGATTCCGCAAACATCGCTGTACGCATGATGCCATTGAGCAATGTTACATTGTACTTTCTCGCTCGGTAGCTCCCGAATGGATTCTTGAAGGGGACATCAAAGGATGTTTCGACCATATCAGTCATGAGTGGTTAATCAACAATATCCCTATGGATAAGGAGATACTACGCAAATGGCTCGAATGTGGTTATGTGTTCAACGGTGAACTCTTTCCTACGGAAGAGGGAACCCCACAAGGCGGCATAATATCCCCAACTCTCGCAAACATGGCACTTGACGGGTTACAAGGATTACTGGAAACATGTATCAAAAAGTATAAAAAGAATTATAAACAGATATACTCTAAGATACATCTTATACGGTATGCAGACGATTTTATTGTAACAACAAAGGATAAGGAAACGATAGAACTGGTTATACTTCCATTAGTACGCAAGTTTCTTGCGGAAAGAGGTCTGACACTATCAGAAGAAAAGACAAAAATCACACATATAAGTGAGGGATTTGACTTTCTCGGCTTCAATATCCGAAAGTTCCGCAATAACACATTGCTGACAAGACCGTCAAAGGATGCGCAAAAGAGATTTTGCGATAAAATCCGTAAAACAATAGAATCCAACAAGTGCGTAAAGCAGAAGTCGCTGATTATGATGTTGAATCCAATCATAAAAGGTTGGGGAAACTATTACAAATACGGTGCTTCTGGTGAGATATTTCACCGAATGGATTGGGAAATCTTTAAGAAAATATGGCAATGGGCAAGACGCAGACATCCGCAGAAATGCAAAGGATGGGTAAAGGATAAGTATTTCAGAACACTAAATGGACACTCGTGGAGATTTGCGGCAGATATGGGCAAGAAAGATAAGATTGATTATCTCGAACTGACCTATCTACCAACCATCCACCATGAGAAATTCGTCAAGGTTCGGCATTATGCCAATCCGTATGACCCAGCCGATAAGTCGTACTACGAATGGAGAGAAACCTACCGAATGAAGCAAACGCTGAAAGGCAGGCAATCTCTGATAAACATTTGGAAACGACAAAATAAGGTATGTCCTGTATGTGAAGAGCGTATTGACAGGGAAAGACCTTGGAGTATCACTGAACAAATAGTCAGCGGACAAAAGATAAGAACTCTTGTACATACCAGTTGTAAACGTAAAATGCATAGTAGATTATGAATATGAAAGTCGAAAATGAGATGGCTCTACCGATAACAAAGTCGGTAACGGTCATGTTGCTTGAGCCGTATGCGGGGAAACTCGCACGTACGGTTCTTAGAGGGGAAAGCTCCCGTAAGGGGGCTGACCTACTCGACTCATCGGGCGACCCCGACACCAGCAAGACAGCTGCCTCATGGTTCGGCGCGTGCATCTTCCTGATTGTAGCCGCCACCATCCTGCGCTCATTCTTCCTTTAATAAAATAATGTATGGCTGAATACCCGGTAAACAAGGGTATCGGCCGTCCGGTAGAGTTCAAGGGCTTGAAGGCTCAGTACCTCTTCATCTTCTGCGGAGGTCTGCTGGTTCTTTTCATCCTGTTCGTCATCCTCTACATGGTCGGCATCGACCAGTGGGTATGTATCGGCTTCGGCGCGGCATCGTCCTCCCTCCTTGTGTGGCAGACCTTCGCGCTGAACGCCCGGTACGGCGAACACGGGCTGATGAAACTGGGAGCGGCACGGAGCCATCCCCGATACCTTATCAACCGGCGGCGGATAACCCGTCTGTTCAAACGACAACGAAAGGAAGAAACGACATGAGGAATACATCGAAAATAACAACTCTGGAAAACAAGTTCCCCCTGCTTGCGGTGGAGCATGGTTGCATCATCTCAAAGGACGCCGACATAACGGTGGCTTTCGAGGTGGAGCTGCCGGAGCTTTACACCGTGACGGGCGCGGAGTACGAGGCTATCCACGGCTGCTGGTGCAAGGCGATCAAGGTGCTGCCGGACTACTCCGTCGTCCACAAACAGGACTGGTTCATCAAGGAACGCTACAAACCGGAGCTTCAAAAGGACGACATGAGCTTTTTGAGCCGTTCCTTCGAGCGACACTTCAACGAGCGTCCGTACTTGAAGCACACCTGCTACCTCTACCTGACCAAGACGACAAAGGAGCGTAGCCGGATGCAGAGCAACTTCAGCACGCTGTGCCG
The DNA here is from genome assembly GCF_910574735.1 of Duncaniella muricolitica. Lineage (NCBI taxonomy): Bacteria > Pseudomonadati > Bacteroidota > Bacteroidia > Bacteroidales > Muribaculaceae > Duncaniella > Duncaniella muricolitica. Next base: position 9,219 of record NZ_CAJTCF010000047.1, read on the forward strand.
GGGACATATCATCCCGAAGGAACTGGACAGGGAAACTGCCACCAAATTCATGGAAGCCTGCGAACAATTCGAGCGCATCATGAACGACAGCGGGCTTGTCCGCCTGCGCCGCCTATCCACCGATGAGATTGTGGGTACTGATGGAAAGACGGGGCTGATAGAACGCTACTTCTCGCTCATGCCGGAAGGTGACACCACCTTGCAGGACATCGAGCTTTCGGCAAGGGAGATGCGCATCGGCGACAACCGCCTGTGCCTGCACACCCTCTCCGACGCGGAAGACCTGCCGGGCAAGGTGGCTACCGACACCCGTTACGAGAAACTCTCCACCGACCGGAGCGACTGCCGCCTCTCCTTCGCCTCCCCCGTGGGGCTGCTGCTCTCCTGCAACCATATCTACAACCAGTATGTGCTGATAGACAACAGCGAGGAAACCTTACAGAAGTTCGAGAAGTCCGCCCGAAATATGCAGTCGCTCTCACGGTATTCAAGGAGCAACAGCATCAACCGCGAGTGGATAGACCAGTACCTGAACGAAGCCCATTCCTACGGGCTGACCTCGGTACGGGCGCACTTCAACGTCATGGCATGGAGCGATGACGCGGAGGAGCTGAAACACATAAGGAACGACGTAGGCAGCCAGCTGGCAAGCATGGAGTGCGTGCCGCGCCACAACACCATCGACTGCCCGACACTCTACTGGGCGGCGATACCCGGCAACGCGGCTGACTTCCCGGCGGAAGAGAGTTTCCACACCTTCATCGAACAGGCGGTGTGCCTGTTCACGGAGGAAACCAACTACCGCTCTTCGCTATCGCCCTTCGGCATCAAGATGGTGGACAGGCTCACGGGGAAACCGCTGCACCTCGACATCAGCGACCTGCCGATGAAGCGGGGCATCACCACCAACCGCAACAAATTCGTGCTGGGTCCTTCGGGCAGCGGCAAGTCGTTCTTCATGAACCACCTCGTGCGCCAATATTACGAACAGGGTACGCACGTCGTGCTGGTGGACACGGGAAACTCCTATCAGGGCTTGTGCGGCATGATCCGGCGCAAGACAGGCGGAGCGGACGGCGTCTATTTCACCTACACGGAGGAAAAACCCATATCGTTCAACCCGTTCTACACCGACGATTACATCTTCGACGTGGAGAAGAAAGACAGCATCAAGACCTTGCTGCTGACGCTCTGGAAGTCGGAGGACGACAAGGTGACGAAGACGGAGAGCGGTGAACTGGGCAGTGCCGTGAGTGCCTACATCGAGCGTATCAAGGCTGACCGGAGCATCGTGCCGTCGTTCAACACCTTCTACGAGTATATGCGCGACGACTACCGCAAGGAGCTGGCTGAGCGTGACATCAAGGTGGAGAAGTCCGACTTTAACATCGACAACATGCTCACCACCATGCGGCAGTATTACCGGGGCGGACGTTACGACTTCCTGCTCAACTCCACGGAGAACATAGACCTGCTGAACAAGCGGTTCATTGTCTTCGAGATTGACAGTATAAAGGAAAATCGTGAGCTTTTCCCGGTGGTGACGATCATCATCATGGAAGCCTTCATCAACAAGATGCGGCGTCTGAAAGGGGTGCGCAAACAACTGATAGTGGAAGAGGCTTGGAAGGCTCTATCTTCGGCAAACATGGCTGAATATCTGCGCTATATGTATAAGACCGTCAGAAAATATTACGGCGAGGCAATCGTGGTGACGCAGGAGGTGGACGACATCATTTCCTCTCCCGTGGTCAAGGAGAGCATCATCAACAACTCCGACTGCAAGATACTTCTCGACCAGCGCAAGTATATGAACAAGTTTGACCAGATACAGGCGTTGCTCGGACTGACGGAAAAGGAGAAGGGGCAGATACTCTCCATCAACATGGCGAACAACCCTTCACGGCTCTACAAGGAGGTGTGGATAGGCTTGGGCGGCACGCAGTCGGCGGTATATGCCACGGAGGTCAGTGCTGAAGAGTATCTGGTGCGCCCGTAAAGGGAATTTGACGAATGTCGCTTTGGCAAGCGACTGGGCAAGTGTTTAAAATGCCCATTAACAACCGCTAACCGGAGGGGAAAACCCCACAAGGGAACATAGCACGTTGGTAAAGCCATAAGTCAGCCAACTGTCAGGCTGCGACCGAATGGCAAGTTAAAATGATAGATATGAGGATAAAGCCTGCATTGGTTGAACGATAGTCCGAGCAGTCGTATCCTTGGGCAATGACGGAAGACAGTTGAATAATTCTTCGGAATTATACCGTTATGTTGCGGTACTACACTGATGACACGTAGCAGGAGTAGCATAAACTTACCGCAAGGCAACTACCATAAGTAGTAAAGGACGAAAGTCGTATCCGACAATCTATCGAGCCAAATAGTCGTCAAATTTCTAAACGGGGATTGCCTAAACCGGAAAGCCAGTTGTAGGGCTATGGGGTCTGCCCCTGAATATCCGGCATGGCAACGGAGCTTCCATAGTAGTCTGAGCAGGGTAACGCCCTGTACATGGCGAAGGGGAGCAGCTAATTAAGTTTAACAATTTAAAGGAAGATGTGAGAGACATGAGAAATCCAGAAAATGTGTTGAACAGTCTGAGTAAACACAGCGGTAACTTGAACTATAAGTTTGAGCGGCTGTATAGAGTGCTGTTTAACGAGGAAATGTTTTATGTAGCCTATCAGAATATTTACAGCAAGACAGGCAACATGACGGCAGGAGCCGATGGTAAAACCATTGACGGAATGAGTATTGACCGAGTTGAACAACTGATTGGCAGTCTTAAAAATGAGACTTATCAGCCTAATCCGTCCAAAAGGACGTACATACCTAAGAAAAACGGGAAAAAACGTCCGCTTGGCATACCCTCTTTTGATGATAAGCTGGTACAGGAAGTAGTCAGAATGATACTTGAAGCAATCTATGAAGGTAGTTTTGAACATACTTCACATGGGTTTCGTCCCAAACGAAGTTGTCATACTGCTCTTATAGATATACAAAAGACATTCACTGCCGTGAAATGGTTTATTGAAGGCGATATTAAAGGATTCTTCGACAATATCAATCATGACGTACTGATTAATATTCTTCGGGAACGTATCGCCGACGAGAGATTTTTGCGGCTTATCAGAAAATTCCTGAATGCCGGATATGTGGAAGACTGGGTATTTCATAGAACGTACAGTGGAACTCCGCAAGGCGGGATTATCAGCCCAATACTGGCTAACATCTACCTTGACAAGTTCGACAAGTACATCAAGGAATACATCAATCGGTTCAATAAAGGGGTAACAAGAAAAGGCGACGCTCGATACAAGCTCTACGAACAGCGAAGATACCGACTGGCAAAGAAACTAAAGAATGAGAAAGATGTAAAGGTAAGGAAACAGATGACCGCCGAAATTAAGCGGCTACGAGAAGAACGGAACAACTATCCGGCACGTAATGAAATGGACAGCAGTATCAAACGGTTAAAATACGTGAGATACGCAGATGACTTTCTGATTGGAATTACCGGTAATCTTGAAGACTGCAAAACAGTAAAAGAGGATATTAAGAATTATTTGAATGAAGCTCTTAAACTGGAACTGTCAGACGAAAAGACACTGATAACCAATGCGCAGAAACCAGCGAAATTTCTCGGATATGACGTATTTATACGTAGGTGTAACGATTTACGTAAGGATAAGTACGGTAAAACGGTTCGTGCATTCGGACACAAGCCTGTATTGTACCTGAATTTTGAAACGATGCGGAAGAAACTCTTTGATTATAAAGCCGCAAGAATCGCGGTCGTCAATGGCAAAGAGGTTTGGAAATCCATCGTCAGAACGTACATGCTGAACTTGGATGACTTGGAAATAGTCAGTCAGTTCAATGCCGAAATCCGAGGGTTCTATAATTACTACTCAATAGCCAATAACAGCTATGTCATCAATTCTTTCTATCACATTATGTCATACAGCATGTATAAGGTATTTGCGAACAAATACAAATCATCTGTAAAGAAAATACTTCTGAAATATAAAAAGAACAAGGTTTTCCAAGTGGCATATGAAAATAGCAAGGGTAAGACACTTTACCAATCATTTTATCATGATGGTTTCAAACGCAAAAAGGTTGCAGGGAATATTTACTGTGACACTATTCCACGGACAGTTTCCATAACAGGTGGACGTAACAGCCTTATGGAAAGGCTGAAGCTCCAAGTTTGCGAATTATGCGGTGCTACCGATAAACTCGAAATGCATCACGTTCGCAAACTTAAAGACCTGAAAGGTAAATCCGACTGGGAAAAGAAAATGATAGCTCGAAGACGAAAAACTTTGGCTGTCTGCTCAAAGTGTCATGCAAAAATAGACCCCGACCGAAGAATCAGACTGAATTAATTAGTGGAGAGCCGGATACAGGGAGACTTGTAAGTCCGGTTCGGAGGCGAGTACTCGGAAACCTACCATAGAAATATGACAAGGCGCTGGGTGCTTAGCCTACGCGTACACCACCGAGGAAACGGAGAAAGTGGAGGTTTACCGTCTGGCGGAAAAGTTAGGCGGCGACATCGAAGCCGCCATCCGTCAACTTGCCGAAAGGCGGAGAAACAAGGAATAAGTGAAAATGAATTTATCAACTAAAAAAGAAAAATGAGTATGAGTTTATCAAAAGTGAAAATGCTGCAAGTCAGCAAGTGTTTAATCGGATTGGCGGTCGTGATGCTGCAATCCTGTGACGTGGAGGAAAACCGCCGTGACCTGCTTTGCGGGAACTGGGAAAGTGTGGAGGGGAAGCCCGACGTGCTTATCTACAAGGAGGGCGAAGCCTACAAGGTGACGGTGTTCTGCCGGAGCGGTCTGCGCCGCAAGCTCAAACCGGAAACCTATCTCTTGCAGGAGGAGAACGGCAACCTTTTCATGAACACCGGCTTCCGCATCGACGTGTCCTACAACGAAGCCACGGACGTGCTGACCTTTTCGCCCAACGGGGATTATGTGCGGGTGAAGCCGCAGCCGGATAAACCGACAGAAGAATAACAACCGCTAAAATCCAAAGTAACATGAGAACAAGAATAACAATGATTGTCTGCCTGTGCCTGCTTCTCGCGGGCACGGCAAGCGCACAGTGGGCGGTGATAGACCCGTCCAACATCGCGCAGAGCATCGTGAACACCTCCAAGAACGTGGTGCATACCTCGACCACCGCCCAGAACATGGTGAAGAATTTTCAGGAAACCGTGAAAATCTACGAGCAGGGGGTGCGACACGTATAGTTGCATAAATGATTGTTTAACAAGCGGCTAACCGTCGGGAACGGTAAGCCAAAGTTTAAACCCACTGTTCCGTCAGTGGTAGCCTACGGGCACGTGCATCACGAGTAATTGTTTTGTACGAAGCTGCTCCGGACAAAGTAACCCACCCGAAAGGGGAAGCCGAAGCCGTAAGGTGGACGCAACGACCGCCAGCATCAGGAGGTTAGGGAGCGAGGCTGAGTGATATGGCTAACGAGAGTGAACTGTTTTTGACGCATCGTAAGGTATGAAACGAGCTAAAGATGCTATAAGGCTTGAACCAAAATGGTAAGCAGCCGGATAACCCCGAACCTTGTGGGGCTACACGGACACTAGAGCTGCCGGTGTATAGACAGAGCCTAAGTCATTCGAAAGTCATTTATGTAAAACGTGGTAAGCCCGTATTTCTCCTATCATTCGATAGGTAAGTGAGCCGCAAGGCAAGCCGAACGGGATGCGGGTATAGGATTGCGGAGAAAGCGAATGCCATTCTGTAATGGGATGGATAGAGGTTTAAACGTCACCTCACGGGAAACCGGGCAGACTTCCGCGTTAGGTAACTCTTTACAAGAAACTTGTTGAACTATAAAAAAGGAGGAAAGCAAATGAACGAGATTAGAACATCGTGTGCGCCTACTGACCAAACAATCAGCAATTGGGAAAGTATCGACTGGAACAAATGCGAGTTAGAGGTTAGAAAGCTGCAAGCACGTATTGTAAAGGCTCAGAAGGAAGGTCGCTACGGCAAGGTGAAAGCCCTGCAATGGCTACTGACCCACTCGTTCGCGGCTAAAGCATTAGCCGTAAAACGGGTGACTTCCAACAAAGGGAAGAACACATCGGGAGTAGATAAGGTTTTATGGTCTACTCCCATCGCTAAGGCGAACGCTATCACAGAGTTGAAAAGGCGGGACTACAATCCCATGCCTTTGAAACGGGTAAACATTCGTAAGAGTAACGGGAAATTGCGCCCGTTAGGAATACCTACAATGAAAGACAGAGCGATGCAGGCATTGTACCTTATGGCATTAGACCCCGTTGCCGAAACCACAGCGGACAACCATTCATACGGTTTCCGTAGGGAAAGATGCACGGGCGACGCCATACATCAGTGCTACATCAACCTGTCCAAAGAGTCATCCCCGCAGTGGATTTTAGAGGGCGACATCAAAGGATGCTTCGACCACATCAACCACGAATGGTTGCTGAACAATATCCCGATGGATAAAGTGATGCTCCGTAAGTGGCTGAAAAGCGGTTTTATTTTCAATAAACAGCTTTTCCCCACCGAGGAAGGTACTCCGCAGGGCGGTATTATCTCGCCGACGCTTGCGAATATGGCACTTGACGGTCTGCAAACAATGCTTGAAGCAAAGTTTCACAGGGTTGATTTGTACAGCCCTAAGAGATCATACTATCCGAAAGTGCATCTTATACGGTATGCCGATGATTTTATAATCACCAGTATAAGTAAGGAGATGCTCGAACAGGAAATCATGCCGATGGTCAAAGAGTTTCTTCAGGCACGGGGGCTTACCCTATCAGAAGAAAAGACGAAGATTACTCACATCGACGAAGGTTTTGATTTTCTTGGATTCAACATTAGGAAGTATAAAGGCAAGTTTCTAATTACGCCGTCAAAGGAGAGCCAAAAGAAATTTCAGCGGAAGATTAACGAGATTGTCAATTCTCACAAAACTATCCCGCAGGAATCGCTTATTAGGCTTCTTAATCCGGTCATTACCGGATGGGCGAATTATTACCAACACGTGGTATCGGGCAAAGTGTTCCAAAAAATGGACTTCCATATCTACCAGAAACTTTTGCAATGGTCGCTCCGACGACATCCAGCGAAAGGGAAATGGTGGGTAGCAGAGAGGTATTTCCATAAACACAGGGGCAGGTCTTGGGTTTTCGCCGCACCTTTCGACAAGGACGGTAGGCAAGAACTGTACCCGATTAAGTGGCTGACGGATACTAAAATTACCCGCTATGCAAAGCTTAAATGTGATGCAAACCCCTACGACCCAGATTGGACAGAGTATTTTGAAAAACGGGAAACCCGTCTGATGCTCCAGTCTGCAAAAGGTAGGAATACGATAGTCCGTATTTGGAAACGCCAACAGCGAAAATGTCCCTACTGTGGGGAACCCATTACCCGGAATACTCCTTGGCGGGTATCCGAAAAAGTGGTTCACGGTAAAACCGAGCGAATGCTCGTGCATAGCTACTGCGGTAGAAATAATGTTCAACCTTTTAATAACGAAGAATATGAGCCGGTTTCATAACAGAAATTTTGAGTTGCTTGAGCCGTATGATGCGAAAGTATCATGTACGGTTCTTAGGGGGGAAAGGGGTAGCAATACCCCCGACCTACCCGACAAGAAGTATTATGACGCGCTGAAATCAGTGAACAACCTTGTCCGGGATGCCCGCAAGGTGCAGCAGACCATTCTGATGGTGGGCGACATCACCGACATCTATGTGACCAACTTCCAACGGATGATGCGTGACGACAACTTCACCGTGGAGGAACTGGGAGCCATCGCCTTCGGGTACACGAAGCTGCTGGAAGAGAGCAACGATGTACTGACCGAACTGAAAAACGTGGTGAACATCACCACGCTCTCCATGACCGACAAGGAGCGCATGGACGTGGTGGAACGCTGCCATTCCAAGATGAAGCGTTACCGCAACCTCGTGAGCTACTACACCAACAAGAACATATCGGTGTCCTACCTCCGCGCTAAAAAGAAGAACGACCTCGACCGCATCATGGGGCTGTACGGGAACAAGAACGAAAGATACTGGTAGCCTATGGAGTTTGACAACCTTCACCAGATATTACGCTCGCTCTACGAGCAGATGATGCCGCTGTGCGAGGACATGGCGGGCGTGGCGAAAGGCATCGCCGGGCTGGGCGCGTTGTTCTACGTCGCCTACCGGGTATGGCAGTCGCTGGCGAGAGCCGAACCGATAGACGTGTTCCCGATGCTCCGCCCCTTCGCCATCGGTCTTTGCATCATGTTCTTCCCCACGGTTGTGCTGGGTACGATAAACAGCATTCTCTCGCCCGTCGTGCAAGGCACGGCGAAGATGCTGGAGGCGGAAACGCTCGACATGAACACCTACCGCCAGCAGAAGGACAAATTGGAATACGAGGCGATGATGCGCAACCCCGAAACCGCCTACCTCGTGTCCAACGAGGAGTTTGACAAGCAGCTGGAGGAACTCGGCTGGTCGCCCTCCGACATGGTGACGATGGCGGGGATGTATATTGACCGGGGGATGTACAACATGAAGAAGGGCATCCGCGACTTCTTCCGCGAGATACTGGAACTGCTGTTCCAAGCCGCAGCCCTCGTGATAGACACCGTCCGCACCTTCTTCCTCGTGGTGCTGGCGATACTCGGTCCGATAGCTTTCGCCATATCGGTGTGGGACGGCTTCCAAAGCACGCTCACGCAGTGGATATGCCGATACATACAGGTCTATCTGTGGCTGCCGGTGTCGGACATGTTCAGCACCATACTGGCTAAAATACAGGTGCTGATGCTGCAAAGCGACATCGAGCGGATGCAGGCTGACCCGAACTTCTCGCTGGATTCGAGCGACGGGGTGTATATCGTATTCCTCTGCATCGGCATCATCGGCTACTTCACGATACCCACCGTTGCGGGCTGGATCATCCAAGCCGGAGGCATGGGCAGTTACAACCGCACCATGAACCAGATGGCGGGACGTGCCGGAGGCATGGCGGGCGGAGTCGCAGGAGCGACCGCAGGAAATGCCGTCGGACGCATCGGCAAGCTGCTGAAATAATCAATGTGAAATCATAAACGGAAAAAGAAAAAATGGAATTCAAGTCACTCAGAAACATCGAATCGTCGTTCAGGCAGATACGCCTGTTCGGTATCGTCTTCCTCTCGCTATGTGCCGTGGTGACGGTGTGGAGCGTGTGGAACTCCTACCGTTTCGCCGAGAAACAACGGGAGAAGATCTATGTGCTGGACAACGGCAAGAGCCTGATGCTCGCCTTGTCGCAGGACTTGTCGCAGAACCGCCCGGCGGAGGCACGGGAGCATGTGCGCCGTTTCCACGAGCTGTTCTTCACGCTGTCACCCGAAAAGAGCGCGATTGAACACAACGTGAAACGAGCCTTGCTGCTGGCGGACAAGAGTGTGTACCACTATTATTCGGACTTCGCCGAGAAGGGGTACTACAACCGCATCATCGCCGGGAACATCAACCAAGTGCTGAAGGTGGACAGCGTGGTGTGCGACTTCAACGCCTATCCCTACCGCGCCGTGACCTACGCCACGCAGAAAATCATCCGGCAGAGCAACGTCACCGAGCGCAGCCTCGTGACCACCTGCCGCCTGCTGAACGCATCACGGTCGGACGACAACCCCAACGGCTTCACCATCGAGGGGTTCACCATCATCGAGAACAAGGATTTACAGACAATCAAACGGTAACAGGTTATGAAACGGAAAGTAAAAAGTATCAGAAAATCAATGTGGGGTATGTATTGGAAGCTCCACGACAAACGGAAACAAATCGTGGCAAAAGTCAAAGGCTATCTGGACGGCTTGCCGCCGGAAACACGCCGCCGCATCGTGCTGGGGATGCTCGCCGCCTTCGCGGTGCTTGCCCTCTACACCTTCGGCAGAGCCGTCTATGACATCGGCAGGAATGACGGCTCACGCATGGAAATGGGACACGCCGGACGGGTGGAACTGCCGACCCCGACGGAAACAGGCAATCACTTAACACCTTATTTATATGGAACAGACGAAGAATGAACCGACGAAAGAGAACAAAGCCGCTCCCGACACGGGAAAGCCGAAAAAGGAGCGCGAACCGCTGACCGAGGCACAGCGGCTGAAACGGCAGAAGATGATCGTGCTGCCCGCTATGGTGCTGGTGTTCATCGGGGCGATGTGGCTGATATTCGCTCCGTCCTCCGACAAGGAGCAACCGCCGGGAACAGACGGCTACAACACCGAGATGCCCGACGCGGACAAGGCGAACAAGCAGATTATCGGCGACAAGCTGAAAGCCTACGAGCATGGGGAGATGGAAGAGCGGTTGGAAAACCGCAACCGTGCCATCGGGCAGCTGGGCGACATGTTCGACCGCGAGATAGCGGGAACGGAGGACGGGACGGACTTCGACCTCGCCAATCCGGGCGGCAAGGAGGAAAAGGCACAGCCCGCCACGCCGCAGACCATCCAATCCTCCGCTGCCGCCTACCGTGACCTGAACGCCACGCTCGGCAACTTCTACGAACAGCCGAAGAATGACAATGCCGAAATGGATGAACTGCTGGAGCGCATCGCCTCGCTGGAGTCGGAACTGGAAAGCGAGAAGGGCAAGGCTTCCGCCGTGGATGACCAAGTGGCACTCATGGAGAAATCCTACGAGCTGGCGGCAAAGTACATGGGCGGTCAGAACGGCAGACAGCCTTCGGCGGAACAGGCGGCAGAGCCGCCCACTGTGCAGAAGGGGAAAAAGAACACGGCTACACCCGTAAGACAAGTGACCCGCCAAGTCGTTTCCTCGCTTGCACAGCCCATGTGCAATGCGGAGTTTGTCGCCGCCTTCTCGCAGGAAAGCAACCGGGGTTTCAACACGACTGTCGGCACGGCGGAGGTATCGGACAGGAACACCATCCCGGCGTGTGTGCATGGTGCGCAGAGCGTGACAGACGGGCAGACGGTAAGGCTGCGCCTGCTGGAGCCTATGGCGGTGGCGGGCAGGACAATTCCCCGCAATGCGGTAGTGGTCGGCACGGGCAAGATACAGGGTGAGCGGCTCGACATCGGGATCACCTCGTTGGAATACGACGGCACGATTATCCCGGTGGAGCTTGCGGTCTATGACACGGACGGACAGCCCGGCATCTTCATCCCGAATTCGATGGAGATGAACGCCGTCAGGGAGGTCGCCGCCAACATGGGTGGCTCGTTGGGGAGTAGCATCAACATCTCCACCAATGCCGGGGCGCAACTTGCCTCCGACTTGGGCAAGGGGCTGATACAAGGCACGAGCCAGTATATCGCCAAGAAGATGCGAACCGTCAAGGTGCATCTGAAAGCCGGGTACAGGGTCATGCTTTACCAAGAAAAAGATTGAGAACAATAAAAAAATTACCACTAAAAATCCAAAAGTAATGAGAAAAGTAATCATCATGTTTGCCCTCGCTATGGGCATCGCAACTGCTAACGCGCAGGAGAATGTAACCGTTGAAACGACCAACGGAAGTGAACAACCGACCTTGACGAAGGAGGTCTACCCGCAGAAGGAGGCGGACGGCGACCTGTATCACGGGCTGTCGCGCAAGCTGACCTTCGACCGCATGATACCGCCGCACGGTCTGGAAGTGACCTACGACAAGACCGTCCACATCATCTTTCCGGCGGAGGTGCGCTATGTAGATTTAGGCTCGCCCGACCTGATTGCCGGGAAAGCAGACGGAGCGGAGAACGTAATCCGCGTGAAGGCTACCGTGCGGAACTTCCCCAACGAAACCAACATGTCCGTCATCACGGAGGACGGCAGTTTCTACACCTTCAACGTGAAGTATGCCGCCGAACCGCTGCTGCTCAACGTGGAGATGTGCGACTTCATCCATGACGGCAGCACGGTGAACCGCCCGAACAACGCGCAGGAAATCTATCTGAAAGAGCTGGGCAGCGAAAGCCCGATGCTGGTGCGACTTATCATGAAGTCAATTTACAAGCAGAACAAGCGCGAGGTGAAGCATATCGGCTGCAAGCGTTTCGGCATCCAGTACCTGTTGAAAGGCATCTACACGCACAACGGCTTGCTTTATTTCCACACGGAGATAAGGAACCAGAGCAACGTGCCTTTCGATGTGGACTACATCACTTGGAAAATCGTGGACAAGAAGGTGGCGAAGCGTACCGCCGTGCAGGAGCAGATCATTCTGCCGCTCCGTGCGCAGAACTACGCCACACTCGTGCCGGGCAAAAAGAGTGAGCGCACGGTCTTCACTATGGCGAAGTTCACCATCCCCGATGACAAGTGCCTCATTGTGGAACTTAACGAGAAGAACGGCGGCCGTCACCAGTCCTTCGTGATCGAGAACGAGGACTTGGTACGCGCCAATACCATCAACGAACTTCAAGTGCGCTGACCATGAGAAAATACATCGCAATAATCATCGCGTCGCTTGCCCTTTTCACGGGGCAGGCGCACGCCCAGCGATGCCTGCCGAAGATGCAGGGCATCGAGGTAAGAGCGAACATGGCGGACGGCTTCAATCCCGGTGGCAAGGACGGCGGGTACAGCTTCGGGGCGGCACTCTCCACCTACACGAAGAAGGGGAACAAGTGGGTGTTCGGTGGCGAATACCTCCTGAAGAACAATCCCTACAAGGACACCAAGATACCCGTGGCGCAGTTCACGGCGGAGGGCGGATATTATTTCAAGATACTGTCGGATGCCCGAAAAATCGTGTTCGCCTATGCCGGGGCTTCGGCTCTTGCCGGATATGAGTCGGTGAACTGGGGAAAGAAGGTGCTGCATGACGGCTCCACGCTGCACGACCGGGATACCTTCATCTACGGCGGTGCGCTGACGCTTGATGTGGAGTGCTACGTGGCAGACCGTATTGCCTTGCTTGCCAACCTGCGGGAGCGTTGCCTGTGGGGTGGCGACACAAGGAAGTTCCACACGCAGTTCGGGGTCGGCATCAAGTTCATCATCAACTGACACGGGCATGGAACGGACGGAAATAGATGCTGTCAGACGGATGCCGCTTGCGGATTTTCTCGCACGGTTGGGGCATGAGCCTGTCAGAAGGAGCGGTAACGAGCTGTGGTATCTCGCCCCGTACAGGGGCGAACGCACACCCTCTTTCCGTGTGAACGTGGCGAAACAGCTCTGGTACGACTTCGGCTTGGGCAAGGGCGGCGATATTTTCACGCTTGCCGGGGAGTTTCTGCAAAGCGATGACTTTAGGACGCAGGCGAAGTTCATAGCGGAAGCCGCCAATATGACGGTGACCGGATGGGAAAAGCCCGCCTATTTCCCAAAGCCGACCGAACCCGTCTTTGAGGATGTGGAGGTCGCTCCGCTGTTTCGTTCACCGCTGACGGAGTATTTAGAGGAACGGGGCATACCAATCGGAGTAGCATCCCGCCACTGTTGCCGTCTGAACTACGGCGTTCGTGGAAAACGGTATTTTGCCGTCGGTTTCCCGAACATGGCAGGAGGTTATGAAGCCAGAAGCCGCTTTTTCAAGGGGTGCATACCACCGAAGTCTGTATCGCTGGTAAAGGCGAAGGATACCACGGCTGACGAGTGCCTCGTGTTTGAGGGCTTCATGGACTTCCTATCCGCTCTGACGCTTGGTGTAACCGGTAACGCAGACTGCCTTGTGCTGAACTCTGTCGCCAATGTAGGTAAAGCTGTGGAACTGCTGGACGGTTACAGGCGCATCGGCTGCTTCCTCGACCGTGACGAAGCTGGACGGCGGACGCTTGACACTCTTGCCAAACGGTATGGGGCGCGTGTCACCGACCGTTCCTCACTCTATGACGGTTGCAAGGACTTGAACGAGTACCTGCAACAGACAACGAAAAAACAGAAAAACAACCATCAAAAAATCGAAGAAAAATGAACATACTGAACAACAGAAACAAGAGAACAAACATCTTCAAGGCGGTGGCGTTATGCCTGATAGCCGCCGTGTCATTCACCCTCGTGTCGTGCGACGACGACATGGACATCCAACAGTCCTATCCCTTCACGGTGGAGGTCATGCCCGTACCGAACAAGGTGACTAAGGGGCAGACGGTTGAAATCCGCTGTGAGTTGAAAAAGGAAGGCGACTTCGCTAACACCCTTTACACCATCCGCTATTTTCAGTTTGAGGGAGAAGGAAAGTTGAAAATGGATAACGGCATCACCTTCCTGCCCAACGACCGCTACCTGCTGGAGAACGAAAAGTTTCGTTTGTACTACATAGCGGAGGGCGACGAAGCACACAATTTCATCGTGGTGGTGGAGGATAACTTCGGCAACTTTTTCGAGTTGGAATTTGACTTCAACAACCGGAATGTAAAGGATGACGGCTTGACCATCGTTCCCATCGGCAACTTCAGACCCTTGCTGAAATGATGCGTGTATTCATGGTAATGCTCTGTTCGCTTCTGGCGGTCTGTTCCGTGTCTGCACGGATCAGCCGCCAAGAGGGGACGGACGGGCAGGCGGCAATCTACCGTCTGCCACTTTTCGAGAGGGCGGTACGCTGCACGAAATATTTTGAAGGCTGGCACTCGGAAAAGCACCACCCATATGTGGGTTGGGGTCACAAAATTTTGCCGGGCGAAAGGTACTCGGCACGAACCATGACAAAACGGCAGGCGGACGCGCTCCTGCGGAAAGACCTGCGGAAGTTTTGCGCGATGTTCCGGCAGTTCGGGAAGGACAGCCTTCTGCTTGCCACGCTTGCCTACAACGTGGGCCCATACCGGCTTTTGGGGAGCAAGACAATCCCCAAAAGCACCTTAATCAAGAAGCTGGAAGCTGGCGACAGGAACATCTACCGTGAGTATATAGCCTTCTGTAACTACAAGGGAAAACGCCACGCCATGTTGCTTAAACGGCGAAAGGCGGAGTTTGCGCTGCTGTACGAACGACAATAATAGTTAGGTGTGCCAATTTGTCATTTGGCACGCCTTTTGTTATTTTTTTTGTAAAAAGTGAAAAATATGGATTATTCCCAAAAACTGAGAAAAATAAATAATCGATACAACCCAGACTCGTCAATGCTCGTAGAGCAAAGAATGTTCAGTGGAGAATCTTTATATGATAAAGATGTAGCAAGATATGTAATGCGTGCAATGAAAGCCGTTGATGAGGAATATACAAAACGGTCTAAAGCTGCAGGTGAAGTTGTTAAACAGCATCTAAAAGAATTACTTACGAATGTATCGTATGAATATCAAGGTTCTGTTATGACAGATACACACATAAGGGGAGCTAGTGATATAGATTTACTGGTACTATGTGATAAATTTGTTGGAACAGATATTTTTAAGGTAAGAGAAGAATTAGCGAAAACATGGAAATATAACAGTTATCAGCTAGGTAGATTATGTCAGTTTGATAATTCTTTCTCTCAATATGAGGGTAATAGTTTTCGGGATATGGCATTTTTGCGGACTCAAATTGAAAAGATTATGTCACGTACATATACTATATGTGACATATCAAAGCCCAAGGCGGTAAAAATTACCAATCAAAATCTTCATCGGGATGTAGATATTGTAACATCATCATGGTTTCAATCGTTGGATTATGTGTTGGACGGAATGCCAGAAAACAAACGTGGCATAAAAATATACAATAAAAGCACTGGATTTTCTGAAGGTCCTGATTATCCGTTTCTAAGCATATCAAGAATAAACCAAAGAAGTTCAGATACAAATGGACGTTTGAAAAGAATGATTAGATTCCTTAAAAATGTTCGTACAGATTCTGAGAAAGATATTCCACTTACAAGTTTTGAAATCAATGCTATCTGTTACTCAATACCAGTACAAGATTACGCACAAAAAGAATACAAGGAATTGGTTTACATCTTGTGGTATTCTATGTTCCATTTATGGAATGATGGCAAACAAGATGAACTTAAGTCAGTGGTTGGAGACGAATATATCTTTAAAGATAAGCCAGAAAAACTTGCGGCATTAAAAGTATTGGAAGACGAAGTTTATAAAATAAATAAAGATTTAGGTAATATATGAAACCAAGAATATTTATCGGTTCATCAAGCGAAGGTCTTGATGTGGCCAACCGAATCAAGGACTTTTTCAAGGAGGATTACGATTGTTATCTTTGGACAGACAATATCTTTAAGAACAATGAATCATTTTTGGAAACGCTGATCAAATCTGCCAGTTTATTTGATTTCGGTTTTATGGTATTTTCTGCTGATGACGAACTTATTGTCAGAGATAAGCATTTTGAATCAGCACGTGACAATGTCTTATTTGAATATGGTCTTTTCCTTGGTCGTGTAGGTTTAGATCGAGCTTTTGTTATTGCTCAACAAGAAGCAAAAATACCTACCGATTTGTTAGGCATAACGAACACTCGGTATGAAGTGAAAAGTGGTACAGACGGAAAGAAAGTCGCTACAGATTCATTAGAAAAAGGTTTAGCTAAATTAAAAAAACAAATTGACGAAAGCATCAACCTCGGGCATCTAGGGCTCTTGCCATCAACAGTGTTGGCAATTTCCTACTTTGAGGGATTTGTTAAACTTGCGGCAGAATGGCTTACAGAAAACACACCGGGATTGGAAATTGATGGTACCCAATATGACAAGGGTATCTTAAAAATTGTAATGCCGGATTCTCTTGATGCAGATATAAAAAAGTGTGCAATGTTGTATTATAAGAAATTGGGACTAAAAGAGGCTAAGATTGATACAAAACAAAGAAGTTACCCTATTCATTTTGCGACAAAAGATGGCGAAGATTCTTTGGAAATATATGATATGCCGACTATTTTGACGGGTATAGACAAGGCAATTGATATGTATTTTCGAGTAGGACATATTGGTAAAAAGATAGAACAAGAACTTGCGGAAGAAAATGAAATGAATAATTTTCGGAGGGTTTTACAACTTTTGATCAACGAAGATGCCTTTTGTAGAGAATGTGTTGTAATTATATAATCTACAACTCCGATGAAGCCGCAACTTCATCGGAGTTTCCGCTTTTCATACATTCGGGATTGTTCCTGTGTCTATCACGCCACCGTCCCTGCAATGCTCGATGCTGCCGGGCGTAAATCCCATGCTATTGATTGCGATGTGGCGAATATAGTCCGCATACTCCTTACCTTGAAAATTCTGTCCCGTAAGGTTTCTGAAAATCATCTTTATGCTTATGCCGTCGTTGCCGTGCAAGATGATTTTTCCGTTCTGCCTGATTGTTTCCATGATTAAAACTTGTTTTTTGTGAATGGTATCGCAGATTGGCACAAAGGTTTCTTTGCTACTTTCTTTGTCCGCCATCATGCTCACTGAAAGAAAGTAGGGCGGCTCTCGCCGCCGCCACTCAAAAGCGTGTGTAAAGTCCTGTCACCATCGTGAACATTTCTTCCAGCATATCAAAATAGATACCCTCGTATACGGCAATGTCCTTCGTCCTGCATTCGAATGTCTTCTTGCTGAACGTCTTGCGGTAGAAACGCATATTGTAGAGGTCTGCCCCTGCATCATAGATGATGTCAAGGCGGTTTGCGCTTGTCTTGTTCCTTGAAAGGCTCATCCGTAAGCCGTTGCCCATATCTATAAAATCACGACTTCCTGTCATAGTGGCGAAGCGTTTTCCGCCTATCTGCTGTAATATCGTCTTTGCTATCATATCCGTTGTTCTTAGGGTTTTAAGTGTTGGCGGTGCGCACACCGCCAACCCGTTCAAAATTCTATCATCTCGGCAATGGGTGTCTGACATTGTAGCCATTCCTTCACGCACTCCATATTATACTCGCTCGTGATGACTGCCGTATGGCTGTCGGTGGCGGTGAAGCGTGTACTTTCGTAGTCGTCAATCCACCCTTTGAGGGTGTCTGTTCCCCACGCTTCGGCATCGTCAAATATGCCGTCCAATGCCGTGATAGGCTCTTTGAACTTGACAATCAGTGTTTGATAGGTTGTGTTCATACTCTGTCCTCCTTTCCTTGTTTTGCGGTCAACCATTTGTCCCTTGCTTCCCGACATTCGTCCAATGTGGGTTTCACACAAGCGAACAATTCTCCGTCTGTGTGGCGGTAATCGTATTGTACAAGTGTCCGCCTGCGTCTACCGATACCCGATTGGAAACGCTCGTATTTCTCCGTACCTGCTTCCGTGCAGGTGCTTACTCCGTTGATGGTCATTCGTGTTGTCATAATCATCGCTCTTTTAGATGTTAAAAATGTACTGATAAAAGTCTGTTCTTCATCACCATTTCGGGGTTGCTCGTGTAGCGTTGGTGCAGGTAGAAATGGTGTGAGCCGAAGCCGTAATGGAAGAACTTGTCAAGTTCGTGCTTCTCGGCAAATTCCCTTACACCTTTTCTTAACCCCTCCTCACTCGTTGCGAGAATGAGGAGGTTTACAAATTCAAGGAACATCGTGGGGATTGCATCATCCCACACACAAATCATACTTTCAATTCTTACTTCCATATCCATATCGTTTTAGGGTTTATGCTATGCTGATTTTCTCATCCGTTTGCGGATTAGGTTCATATTGCTGTCCACAAGGTTTATGATGCGGTCGTGATACTCGGTGTTTTGGTTGCACACTCCACGGCTCTGCACCACCTTGAATGTCTTTAACGACACCTCTATCGTTTCAATGCGCACTCCGTCTATGGTAGCCGAAAGGATAAGGGAGTGTTTTTTGAGATAGTAGGAGTTAGACCACACACAATGGCGCATTTTCGTTCCTTCTTCCGCAAACTCGGCTACGCTCTCCAATACACGGATGCTCAATGTACCGTCTGTAAAGGCGATGCCAAAGAACTTGCCTTTGAGCCTGCGGTATTCCTTTTCGTGTTTTTTCGCTTCCTGCTGCCGTTCCCTCAACTGCTGCCGTTCCCTTTGGCGGTTGCGCTTTTCCACCCACTTGTCGTGTTCGGCGTTGAGGTCTTGGGGGCAGACATACTTCGGGCTGTTCGTGTCTTTCCCGAAGTGTCGCAGGAGTTCTATCATATCACGCCACATAGAGCCGTCTGCAATGGTGTAGCCGTTGCGGATGCAGATTTTTATTGATGCCCAATACTCCCCGATGTTGAATGAGTAGCGCAGATAGTGGCGCAACATAGGGTATTGCCCTGCCTTCAAAAGCGTTTCCGCACGGCTGTCGGTTAGAATGGCTTTGAAAAGGTCGTAAGGCAGTATGTTGTGATATTCACCTTTGAAGCCGTTGCGTTTCACTTCGGGGATAAAACGCTGTCGGGGGTAGGTGCATATCGGGGCGATGTCGTATGCCCGGAGTTCTTGGTTCTTGCGCACCTCCATGTCGCTGTATTCCGTCCACTGGTCATAGTAGAAAAGCGACATACCACGCAATCGGGCAACGGTTGTTGTCTTTCCGTTGGGGGCAATCCACCTCTGTACCACCTCAAAGATGGAATACTTGGCTGTCTGTCCTACTTTGTATCGGGACTTGACGGAAAAGAAGCGTATCACTTGGTACTGCTTGCAGGTGGTGATAATGGAGAAATACTCCATATCGCTGATTACCCTCTTTCGGGTGCGCAACGCTTCCAACTCCATGCCGCAACGGGGGCAGGTGCATCCGCAAATGGTGTCCGCAAGGTCGTGTCCGCTCTTCCACGAATGTCCGCACTCGGTGCAGATGTTCGTGCCGTTTGCCCTTTTGACTGCGTAATGCTTGAAGCAATGGCGGAAAGCGTATGCCTTCTGTGCTTCGGTCAAATTCGGTAGTCGCTTGCTCAGACGTGCGACTTCCTGCTGGATGCGTGTTCTCGGTTTCATAAGCCTAAATCAAATAATGAGGGTTGTGATTGGGTTTCTTTTTTCGCTGACGGTCTGTTGCGGTTCTGCAACTTGCGGAGTTCCTCCTCTTGGTATCTGCGGACTGCGTTCTGCCGTGCCTCCGCCTTTTCCTCTGCCGTGAGTTCCACAACGTGGTTCACTACCACTTGGCAGTTCATCGGCTTGCCCACCTCTATCTCGTTCTCGTCATAGTAGTGGATGGCTTGCCCGAAAATCTCTCCGTCCGTGAAGCCGTTGCAACCGCTTTTCTGCACATAGTTCAGAATGTAGGTTACGCAATCGTCTATGTTCTTGGCAGGGTTGCGGTAGTTCTTCGCAAAGAGCGCATCTTCTTCCGCACGCTGTTCCAAATACATCTGTATCGTTCTCTTGAAATGGTCTGTTCCTTTCATATTGCTTTCGTTTTTAGATTGTCTGTTTCAGTATATCTCTCCAATAGGTAGGCTGTACCTCGCTGAGTAGGAAGTCTATGAAATCCCTCCGTGCGTCCTTGTTCAGTTCGTGGTAGAGTTCACGGAATGTGCTGAAATTGCCGTTGATGTACGTTTCCTCCATATACTCGAAGATGTTACCCACCTCGTAATATCTGCACTGCTGCGCTGCCGTCTTGCTGTTTCTCTTTGCCATATCTGTAAGGGTTAAAGGGTGAGTAACCAAAGGATGAAGCCGAAGAAGGCAATGGTGGAAAGGATAGCCACGATTACACCTATCGCCACTCGGAACACTCCGTTTACAATCTCTGTGATAATGCCCCAAAGGATGCCGAACACCCCGAAGGCGGTGCGCATTATCAAGCCGCATATCGTCAACCCGATGTATTGCGCTGTCTGTTTGAAGTCTGCCGTTGCTGTCATATCTTCGCTGTTTTTGATTTTTTTGTTTTTTATGCGGATTCAAGAGCTGAGGGAGTTGAGTTTCAAACTATCTTATCTGCCTCTCGTTTATCCGACATTTTTTTTATGCGTCTTTCTGTCGCATCGGTCGTTTTCGTTTCGGGTGCTTGAAAAGGTAGGGATTAGGGAATGCAAGGTTTTTCGGCGGAAATACTACCCGAAGGGCTGGAGATTTTTGCCGAAAACAGGAGGCGTGACCTTGCTTTCCCGTCAAATCCCGGAATTACCTTTGCGCCCAGAACGAAAATGACTGACTGATGCGGCTCTACTGAAAGGCGCAAGATGGAGGTAAACGAAAACAGAGGCAGATTGGAATACAAAAACTTCAGGGGAAATCCGTAAAAAGAGGGAACGACTAAAAGAAAAGGAAATCATCGGAAGCGTGAAAAGGGCAAACCACCGACAAGGAAGTATGAATGTTTCCGATCCGATGGCACTTGTTCCACCGGGCGGCAACATTCTTTCTTCCCGGTTTGCCCGGCTGTGTGTGGCCGCTTGCTTCATTCATGGGGCAAGCTGACGCACTCTGCATATATTCCGCTTCCGGCACAAATGGACAACGAAAAAAGAAAAATCATCTGAAAACCCGTAAAAGCACCTCTTGGCATAGCCACAAAAGAAAGGGGCATTGCATCATCAGTCTAAACATCGTTTAGGCGTTAGGCAATGCCCTTTTCTCAGGCTATGTGGTAGTCGGCACACGTTTGTTCAAAACTCGTTTTGGGCAATGGTGTACCGACGGATAAAATCGCTTTTACGGAAAAATCTTATGTATGAGGGAATAAAAAATCCGGGAACTTGTTTCAAAATCTAGGATAAAATAGCTACTTTTGCATACGAAGAGTTCTTTGAAGGTTACGCAATGCGCAGAAGGATAATGCAGTAGATAACTAACTAAATCGTAACCTATTACTATCAAGAGCAATTAACCTACGCTCATTTCCAGTAAATTAGACCTTTTTCGTAACTTCATTATACAAAATTACAAAAGATAGATTAAAAATCAGAAAGATATATAAGAAAAAAGTAACAGAGCGAAATTTTTTTCAACAAAAGTGTCAAAACATTTGCAAGATTCAATAAAAATATCTACCTTTGCACCTGCAAACATCAAGGAGAGATGGCAGAGTGGTCGATTGCGGCGGTCTTGAAAACCGTTGAGGGTCACACCTCCGGGGGTTCGAATCCCTCTCTCTCCGCAATAAACGCTGAAAATCAGCAAATTGCAAAGCAAACACCCAGTTTTACACCCAAGAATGTAAAGTTGGGTGTTTTTGTATTATTTAAGATTTTATTCTGCTGTTTGTACAGTTACGCATTATAAATCCGGCTAATGGACACATTGTTCCACTTATAAGGATATGTCTCCATTTTGATTAGCCTGAAAGCAATAATTAGGGGTCAAGCCGAAATGGCGGTGCATATGTTAAATTTGGCAGTTAGAAGTGTTAAATTTTTAGGCGTAGAGTTTGACCAGTCGGAATATGAAGAAGTCTCGGTCC
>NZ_CAJTCF010000048.1:0-31140 GCF_910574735.1 Duncaniella muricolitica
ATTAAAATTTATATGTATATACACGATAACCGAATCGTAATCACACTTGACGCCGGTGGCACCAATCTTGTGTTTGGAGCCATGCGCGGATGTGAATATATCACCGAGCCTGTGACCTATCCCTCCAATGCCCATGACCTCGACCTATGTCTCGACACTATGGTCAAGGGATTTCGTGAAGTAATAGATTCGCTCGATGAGAAACCGGTGGCCATAAGTTTTGCTTTCCCCGGCCCGGCCGACTATCCCAACGGCATTATCGGCGGATATCTGCCCAACTTTCCTTCGTTTCGCGAAGGTGTGGCCCTCGGCCCGTTTCTTCAGAACGAGTTAGGCCTGCCGGTGTTTATCAATAACGACGGTGACCTTTTTGCCTATGGCGAGGCTCTGTGTGGTGCGCTTCCGGATGTTAACAAACGTCTGGCCGAGGCCGGCAGTTCGCGCAGATATAAAAACATGCTCGGCTATACTTTCGGCACCGGCTTTGGCATCGGTATGGTAATCAACGGTGAGCTCAATCGCGGAGATAATTCATGTGTGGAGACTTTCTGTCTGCCTCACAAGACCAAGGAGGGGATTATCACCGAGGAGGGAGTCTCGGTGCGAGCTATCAAACGTGTTTATGCCGAGGCCTCCGGCGACTTTTCCCACAGCTATGAACCCAAGGAAATCTGCGAGATAGCCGACGGCAAGCGTGAGGGCAATGTCGATGCCGCCAAGAAGGCATTTGCCGAGTTTGGCGAGACCGCCGGTCATGCCATGGCCATAGCGGCTCAACTCGTGGACGGCATTATAGTGATAGGCGGAGGCATCACAGCCGCCCGTCATCATATACTCCCCTCGCTGCTTGAAGTATTGCGCTCGAGCTATGTCACACTCGGGGGTGACAAGGTGAAACGTGTGCAGATGGAGGTGCTTGACCTCGACAATCCGGCCGAATTTGAGACCTTTGTACGGGGCAACAAACGTTCGCTCACTGTGCGCGGCACCAACCTCACTGTCGAGTATGATGACATGAAGCGCATCGGTGTCACGTTCTCCCGCCTCGGAGCCAGTCGTGCCATCTCGGCCGGAGCCTATGCCTTCGCGCTATCTCAGCTCGACAAGGCCTGATAAAATTAAGAGCCTCAAAAGGACAAAAGAAACATAAGTTTTTTAGCTTAACATGTGTTATATCCGTCATATGACATGTGAAAAGTAAAAAACTTATGTTTCTTTTGTCCTTTTGAATCTTTTGTGTCCAATCTCTGTTTGCATAACGCTGAAGAATTTTATAATTTTGTACGTTATTTTTAAGGCGCGTCGCCAATCGGTGCGCCATGCGTTATATAAATGGACAAGGACATTACTATCCGCGGCTTGCAGTTGCACTACACCGACAATGGTGACGGCCAACGCGTCATAATCCTCATGCATGGATGGGGATGCGACCATTCCACGCTTGCATCGGTCGAGCGTACAGCCTTGCAGGCCGGCTACAGGGTTATAAATGTCGACTTTCCGGGTTTCGGCCGGTCGCAGGAGCCGGCCGAAGTGTGGGGTGTCGATGACTATACCCGCCTGATGGAGCAGTTTATCTCTACTCTCGGCATAAAACGACCCACGCTTCTCGGACATTCGTTCGGCGGACGTGTGGGCATACTTTACGCCTCGCGTCACGATGACGTCGAGGCCTTGATACTTGTTGATGCTGCCGGCATCAAGCCTCACCGCACGCTGAAATATTATTGGAAAGTCTATACTTTCAAGGCAATGAAGCGGCTGATGTATCTTGTGTATGGCCGCGAGGAGGCCGAGCGGCGACTTGACGCCCGTCGAGCCAATGCCGGCTCAAGCGACTATGCCTCGGCTTCGCCTATGATGCGTCGCATACTCTCGCGAGTAGTCAATGAGGATCTTACCGACAGGCTCGCGCTCATCAAGGCTCCCACGCTTCTGGTGTGGGGCGAAAATGACACGGCTACACCGATTGCCGACGCTCGTAAAATGGAGCGACTGATACCCGGGGCCGGGCTCGTGTCGTTTGCGGGATGCGGCCATTACAGTTTTCTTGACAATCCCGGACAGTTTGCCGCGGTGCTCCGCAGTTTTCTCGACTCGCTAAAAAAATAATTTTATCACCATATACATTCAAAATTAAGGAATGATACTAAGTATACTTGCCACGCTTCTGGCCGTATGGTGTTACGTCGTCGAGTTTCGCCGTGACCTCATGATGCTTCAGCAAAATTCTTATCGCAACGAACGTTATAACCGTTGGCTGCATGCATCGCAGGACACCACTTCGGTGATGCGCCTGGTGAGCGGGGCCGTAGTGCTCGCGTCAATGTCGACACTTTCGGTGCCTTTTGTGGGAATGATTCTTATCACTGTTGTGTCGCTGGTCAACATCGTGACACTCTCGCGACGTAAATATAAGAAACCGCTTGTGATGACGCAGCGTGCATGGCGCATACTTTTGACCATGCTTGTGCTCTCGTTTGTCGTTGTGGTGCCGGCTGCTGTCATCGGTCTGCGCGTCGGCCACGCATTGGAGTATGCCGCTATAGCCGCTCTTCTTGTCTATTGTTTCTCTCATTTGTTTGCCTTTGCGGCCAACTGGCTGTTGCGTCCGGTCGAGAAACATATCAATGACCGTTATTATCGCGATGCCGAGCGAATACTCCGTTCCATGCCCGACCTTAAGATTGTCGGCATTACAGGCAGCTATGGCAAGACAAGTACCAAACATTATCTCAACCGTATACTCTCCGAGCACTTTGATGTGATGATGACTCCCGGCAGTTACAACACGACAATGGGTGTAATTCGTACTGTGCGCGAATATCTCAAGCCTTACAACGAAGTGTTTATAGTCGAAATGGGGGCCAAGCAGATCGGTGATATAAAGGAGATATGCGACCTGGTGCACCCCACGGTCGGCATCGTCACAGCCGTCGGCGAGCAGCATCTCGAGTCGTTCGGCTCGATTGAGAATGTGCAGCGCACCAAGTTTGAACTCGTTGACGCTCTCCCTTCCGACGGCCTTGCTGTGGTCAACGATGATTTCCCCTACGTAGCCTCGCGCTGGGTCGACAATGTGGAGTGTGTGCGTTATGCAGTATCGTCTGTCGACAATGCCGGATATATCGCTACAGACATCACTTATTCACCTTCGGGCACCCATTTTACAGTCAAAGGCCCCGACGGGCTTGCCGAGGAGTTTGACACTCGTCTGGTGGGTGAGTGCAATGTGAGCAATCTGCTTGCTGCAATCATCGTAGCCTTGCGCCTTGGCGTGCCTGTCGACAAGATACGTTATGCAGTGTCGCGTATCGACCAGGTGGAGCACCGCCTGAGCATGAAGCGTACGCCGGGAGGCGTTACCATTATCGACGATGCGTTCAATTCCAATCCCACCGGTTCGCGTATGGCTCTTGACGTGCTTGCCATGATGACCGGAGGCCGACGTATCATCGTGACCCCTGGTATGATAGAGCTTGGGGAACGTCAGGAAGAACTCAACCGTGAGTTTGGCCGAAAGATTGCCGTGTCGGCAGATATTGCCATCGTGGTCGGCGAATACAACCGTGATGCCATAGTCTCCGGCATAGAGTCGGTTGAGACGCGCACTGCCGAGGTGCATACAGTAGCAACGTTTGCCGAGTCACAACGCCTTCTCTCCGGCATGTTGCGTGCAGGTGACACCGTGCTCTACGAGAACGACCTGCCTGATACGTTCAAGTAATCGAGGACTAAGAGTGTAAAGTTAAAGTATAGGTCGGAGAGGAGATAATATCTCGTCCCGACCTTCAAAAAAACAATATAATAAAGATGAAAACCAACATCGGAGTATTTTTCGGAGGACGCTCCACCGAACATGAGATTTCCGTAATATCGGCTTCGCAGGCCATGCATGCCATCAACCGCGAGAAGTATGACGTGACACCTATATATATATCCAAGCAGGGGCGTTTCTATACAGGCGACGCGCTTTTTGATGTTGCCAACTATCGCGATATCCCAGCATTGCTAGCCAAGTGCACGCAGGTGTATATGGAACCATCTTATGGTGACTACAACCTCTATCGTGTCAAGAAGCCCATGTTTGGCTCGGCTGTGCTTACCACTCTTGATGTGGTTATCCCCGTGCTTCACGGCTCTAATGTCGAAGATGGCATCTTTGAGGGTGTGCTCGAGACCATCGGCATCCCCTATGCCGGATGCAATACGCTCGCAAGTGCCAATGGCATGGACAAAATCACAATGAAGATGATACTTCGCGAGTGTGGAGTGCCGGTGATTGACTATGTATGGTTTACTGACAAAGAGTGGTTTAAAAAACGTGATGAAATCATCGCAAAAATCGAGGATAAAATCGGCTATCCCGTCATTGTAAAGCCCGCCAATCTTGGTTCGAGCGTTGGCATAGGTCGTGCAGCCGACCGCCGTCAGCTCATAGACAAGATAGAAGAGGCTGAGAAATATTCTTCCCGCCTGATTGTAGAACATATGGTTGACAATCTCAAGGAAATCAACTGCTCGGTACTTGGTGACTGCGACGAATATCAGGCTTCGGTGCTTGAGGAGCCCATCAAGAGTGCCGAAATCCTGTCATACGAGGATAAATACATGGGTGGTACCAAGGGCGCGAAAGGCATGCAGGCCTCACAAAAGCGTATCCCTGCCGATCTGCCCAAAGAGATGACCGAACGCATACAGTTTCTTGCCGGCGAGACATTCCGTGTGCTCGGATGTCATGGTGTGAGCCGCATCGACTTTATTATAGACGATGACACCCAAGAGATATTTGTCAATGAAATCAACACCATTCCCGGCTCGCTGTCATTTTATCTCTGGGAGGCTACAGGCCTGAAGTTTGACCAACTGATGGACCGTCTCGTCAAGCTCGCCCTGAAACGCAGCCGCGAACAGGGTCAGAAGACTGTGAGCTATGACCAGAATATCTTCTCTCTATCAGGTGGAGTAAAAGGCGGCAAGCTTAAATGAACCGGTTGACAGGTATTTTTAAAATGCCTGTCAATCATGATGGTATGGCTCGCCGCGGAGAATTGTCATGGCTCGATACACCTGCTCGGTGAAAAACAGTCTCACCATCTCGTGGGTAAATGTCATGCGTGAGAGCGATAGTTTGCTGTCGGCTCTGCCATACACCTCCTGCGAGAAGCCGTAAGGGCCTCCGATTACAAATACAAGTCGTTTCAGACCCTGATTCATGCGGCTGTCAATCATCGAGGCAAATTCGCGCGAAGTCATCTCACGACCGCGTTCGTCGAGCAGACACACATGGTCGCCGGGTTGCAGCATACTCATGATGCCGGCACCTTCGCGCTGTTTCTGCATCTCCTCGGTGAGCCCGCGGGTCGACTTCAGGTCGGGCACAGTTAATATCTCCATAGGAGCGTATCGGTTGATACGCTTCACAAACTCGCCTATGGCATCAGCAATATATTTTGTGGATGTCTTACCCACAGTTATCAATACGATTTTCACAACGCAAAGATACGAATAAAAATGAAAACAAAAGACCAACTTATCGACGACCTTCTCACTCTCGCATTTGCTGAGGATGTAGGTGACGGTGATCACACCACACTCAGCACCATTCCCGACACTGAGCGCGGCACTCAGCGTCTCATCATCAAGGAGGAGGGCATCCTCGCCGGAGTGGAGATGGCCCGCAAGGTGTTTGAGAAATTCGACCCCGAACTCAAGATGACCGTGTATATCAACGACGGAGCTCATGTAAAGCCCGGCGATGTGGCCTTTGAGGTAGAGGGTAAGGTGCGCTCGCTTCTGCAGACCGAGCGCGTGATGCTCAACATCATGCAGCGCATGAGCGGTATAGCTACCGTAACCGACAAATATCAGCAGCGTCTCGAGGGACTGAAGACCAAGGTGCTTGATACGCGTAAGACCACCCCGGGACTTCGTATGCTTGAGAAGGAGGCTGTGCGCATAGGCGGAGGTTGCAACCATCGCATAGGTCTTTTTGACATGATACTTATCAAGGACAATCATGTAGACTTTGCCGGAGGCATCACTCAGGCTGTCAATGCGGCCAAAGAGTATTGCAAGGCCAAGGGTAAAGATCTCAAGATTGAAGTGGAAGTGCGAAATACAGATGAAATCAATGAGGCTCTCGCAGCCGGAGTCGACCGCATCATGCTCGACAATTTCACGCCCGAACGCACCCGCGAGGCTGTGAAGCTCATCAACGGACGTACAGAGGTCGAGTCGTCAGGTGGTATTACCATCGATACACTCCGAGCTTATGGCGAGTGTGGCGTCGACTTCATATCGGTCGGTGCGCTCACACATTCGGTCAAAGGTCTTGACATGAGCTTCAAGGCTGTCAAATAATTGTTTGAGATGCTTCGATGAAACAACAGCCCCCGGCGGTAGGTATGCTATCTCCGGGGGCTTGCATTCTTCGTACTTAACGTCGTGGATGAATGCCGGTGGTATAAAAAATTATACCCAATAAATGTGCTTCTATATTAAGTTGTAGGATGTAAATGCGTTTTTATGTATACAACTTTATTGATTTGGAAATAATATATTATTAAGTTTGGTCATTGCAAATATACAATAAAAATTACCCCCCCCCAAATAATTAACGCTTGTTTGCAAAATCCGGGCAAGATGAAATGTATTTTAACTTTTTATCAGATGCCGGTTGAGCAAAACACGCGCACCGATTGTTTAGATGTATGATGAAGAAGACTGATGTTAACACCCTGTCGCCTTACGTCTGGATGCCCGACATGCTTGGCGACGGTTATGAGATGACATATGTGGCGCACCCCGATGATTACAGCGGACCGGTGCGCAGCACCGTCATACGCAAGATTGCCAAGCCGTCCAATGGGCTGTCGATAGTCTATGTGCACGGATTCAGCGACTATTTCTTTCAGAAAGAGATGGCCGATATGTTTGTCGGTCATGGCTATAGCTTTTATGCCGTAGACTTGCGTAAATACGGTCGTTCGCTTATGCCCGGCCAGCACATGTTTCAGGTAAGAGACCTGCACGAATATTTTGCTGACATAAACGCCTGTATAGAAGTGACACTGGCTGACGGCATGGCATCGGTCGTGCTGCTCGGTCACTCCACCGGCGGTCTCACGGCCTCGCTCTATATGTCGGAATCGCCGTCCGATAAGGTGAGAGGTCTGATGCTCAACAGCCCGTTTCTTGACTGGAATCTGCCCGGATGGATGAAAAGTTTTGCCATACCCGCTGTCAGCGCGTTGGGTCGGTTAGTGCCCCGTCTGCCGGTAAAACAGGCTCCTGACGACGGTTATGCGCGTTCGCTTCTGGCCAACTTTGACGGAGAGTGGACATATCGCCGCGATTGGAAACCCGATGTGCTTCCCGATCCGGACGCAGGGTGGGTGAGAGCCATTCACCGGGCTCAGATGCAATTGCGCCACCGCGCAATAAAAGTGCCGGTATTGTTAATGCACTCGGCTGAATCGGTGCGACATGGTGATCCGAAGGAGAGATACAATTGTGCTGATGCCATACTCGATGTGTCATCAATATCGCGTTATGGCCGCATGCTCGGACCGGATGTGAC
The DNA here is from genome assembly GCF_910574735.1 of Duncaniella muricolitica. Lineage (NCBI taxonomy): Bacteria > Pseudomonadati > Bacteroidota > Bacteroidia > Bacteroidales > Muribaculaceae > Duncaniella > Duncaniella muricolitica. Next base: position 7,583 of record NZ_CAJTCF010000048.1, read on the forward strand.
CGAAGTCAGCTTTGCCGGAGGTCTGCATGATCTCGTACTCTCACGTCCGTCTGTGCGCCGTCAGGTCTATGATACGATGCTTGACTGGATGAAAGATAGAATGATATAAGTAAGAAGGATACAAAACGGTATAAAAGTTCCGTTTTGTATCCTTCTTATTTATATGTTATGATAACTTATCCTCCTATCATTTCGAGAAATTGCTGCTCGTTTATGATAGGTATGCCGAGTTTGCTTGCTTTTTCAAGTTTTGACGGTCCCATATTGTCTCCGGCCAGCACATAATCGGTCTTTTTGGATATGGAACCGACATTTTTACCGCCATTTTTTTCAATTAGGGCCTTGTACTCCTCACGCGAATGGAGGCTGAACACACCGCTTATCACAATGCTTTTCCCGGCCAGCAGGTCGGTATGATCCGAGAGGTCTTCCTCGGGAAGTGACATCTGTACACCTGCAGCGCGCAGACGCTCCACCAGTTTGAGATTGGGCTCATAGGCGAAAAATTCGATTATTGAGTCGGCTATACGCGGGCCAACATCATCAAGTGCCACAAGCTCTTCGCGGCTCATAGTCATCAGATTGTCGATGCTTCTGACTGCACGGGCAATCTTGCGCGAGACTGTCTCGCCTACAAACGGGATTGACAGAGCGTAGAGCACTCGGTCAAAAGGCACGTTCTTTGAAGCCTCCACACCGTCCACGATGCGTTGAGCCGTGCGCGGACCGACTCTTTCAAGAGCCTCGAGGGGTGGGGTGGTGAGTGTGTAGAAATCGGCTATATCCTTGACAAGACCTGCATCATACAGCAGTGAGCAGTTCTCGTCACCGACACCTTCGATGTCCATCATGTGGCGGCCGACATAGTGTTCAAGCCTGCCTATAATCTGCGGACGGCAACCATATTTGTTGGTGCATATCCACGCGGCTTCGCCCGGCATGCGTGTCAGAGGCTGTTCGCATGAGGGGCATGTCTTCACAAACTCCACCGGTCCGCTTCCGGGCTCACGCTTGCTTACCTCCACACCTGTGATTTTAGGAATGATTTCGCCGCCTTTTTCTACATAAAGCATGTCATGCTGATGTATATCAAGCGATTTCACGATGTCCTCGTTATGAAGCGACGCGCGTTTCACGACTGTGCCCGACAGCAATACCGGCTCGAGATTGGCCACAGGTGTGATGACACCCATGCGTCCCACCTCAAATGACACCTCGACAAGACGTGTCAGCGCGCGTTCGGCGGCAAACTTGTAGGCTATGGCCCAGCGTGGTGATTTAGCCGTGTAGCCGAGGTTGAGCTGCTGACGCAGATTATTGACTTTGAACACAAGCCCGTCCGTGGCCACCGGCAGGTTACGACGCTCCACGTCCCAGCGGTTGATGAAATCGTCGACCTCAGCCGCGCTGTGGAGCAGTGTCATGACTTCACTGACCTTAAATCCCCATTGGCGCGCCTTGAGCATATTTTCATAATGGTTGTCGGCCGGCAGGGAGTCGGACAGCAGGTAGTAGAAATAGGCATCAAGCCCGCGGCGTGACACTTCGGCCGCACTCAGCATCTTGAGTGTGCCCGAGGCTGCGTTGCGAGGATTGGCAAAGAGCGGTTCCTCGTTAAAAGCCCTCTCTTCGTTCAGCCGGTCAAACTCTTTCCATGGCATCACTATCTCGCCTCTGATTTCAAACGATTCAGGCCAGTCGCCATCGGCAAGCACAAGCGGGATGCTTTTGATGGTCTTGACATTTGATGTCACATCGTCGCCTTTCTCGCCGTCGCCTCGCGTCACGGCTCTTACCAGACGTCCATGCTCATAGGTGAGCGAGATGCTTGTGCCGTCATACTTCATTTCACCGACAATGGGCACCGACAGGAGTCCGCCCGAATTTCCCAAAGTATCGTTGCATCGCTCCACCCACTCGTCGACTTCGGCAGGCGAATACGTATTTCCGAGCGAGAGCATAGGGCGGGCATGCACTACTTGAGTGAATCCGTTGGTCAGGTCGGAACCTACGCGCCGGCTTGGCGACAGAGGGTCGTCGAGTTGTGGATTCTCAAGCTCGAGAGCCTCGAGTTCTTTCATGAGCATGTCATATTCGCGGTCGGAAATTTCCGGGTTATTCTCCACATAGTAGAGACGGTTGTGGCGGTTGAGCTGATCACGCAGCTCCCCGATGCGTTGTTCTGGGGTCATTGTGGCGGTAGTGTTTTGCTAATGGGTGTTAATTCAAAAAAAGGACACAAGGACTGATGATGTCTGTCCGGGATATATCACTTGTGTCCTTTTTTATGAATCGGGGGTGTTATTCAGTTTGTGATGCTTACCCGCAGTGGAAATACTCCTTGACGAGTGATTTCACTTCTTCGGGATTATCTTTGAGATATTGGGCGAGATTGCGGTCGTTATAAGCACGGAGCTTGCTGACGGCTGCGTCAATCATCGAGGGCGAGAATACACCGCGGGCCTCGAAATATTCACGCATCTCCTCGAGCTTGTCGGCCGACTCCACGCAACAGGTAGGCAGAGTGGTGAGGCGGGCGAGACGTGAGGCATTGTCGGCGGCGTGTATGTTGACGTCGACAGATGTATCCTTGGCCACCTCAAGAGCGTCGTCCATCTCAAAGCCGATGCGAGCGGCCACACACAACGACGCTATCAGTGCATAGACATCGGCCGAGCAGTCGGGCGAACGCATCTCGAAAGTCTGCTTGCCGTAGGTCTCGATGCCACAAGGGTCACCGGGGTTGGTCTGCACACACATGTCCTTGCCCGAAGTCCAGCCGAGAGGCACGCGCACAAGCACCGAGCGATTGCGGTCGCCCCAGCACACGGCAGTCGGAGCCTCCTGATGAGGCACGAGGCGCAGATAGGAGGTGGGGTTGCAGTTGCCGAACGCAGTGATGGCCGGGGCCATTTTCATGAGTCCGGCGATGGCGCGCTTGGCGTCGTCACTGAGAGTGCGTTCGGCTGTCTGGGTGACATTTTTGCCGTCTTTCATCAGGCGCATGTGTATGTGGAATCCTGAACCGGCCTTGCCGACAGAGATTTTGGGCGCGAAAGTTACTTCAAGACCGTGTATAGAGGCCAGATTGCGTATCACCCATTTGGCGAGCATAAGATGATCGGCCGAGCTGAGTGCCGGTCCCGGGAGAAATTCTATCTCGTTTTGCTCGTAAATCATGCCGCCGAGTGTGAAGTTGCCCACTTCGGAGTGACCATACTTGATGTGCGCGCCGAGCGAAGCAATGGTGTGCATGGCCTGAACACGGAAGTCGTTAAACTTGGCAAACGGGGCCGACTCGTGATAGCCTTTCTGGTCTGTTGCGGGAAACGAGCCGGGGTCCGGGGCTATGACGTAATATTCGAGTTCGCCCATACATTCAAACTCCATGCCTGTCACCTCGGTAAACTCCTTGCAGGCGCGGGCCAGCACTCCGCGTGAGTCACTATCCATCGGATTGCCGTCCTTGTCAAAGAAGTTGCAGAGCAGCGAGAGGGTGGGGAGCGGAGCGAACGGATCGATGAAAGCTGTAGAGTAGCGCGGGATCACATACAGGTCGCTGCGCGAAGCTTCGATGAAGGGAAACAGGCTCGAACCGTCCACACGCTCGCCGGTCGAGAGTATGGTCTCAAGATATTCGAGTGAGTTGACCACAAAGTTAAGAGTCTTGAGACGGCCATCTGCTGCGGGATACATAAAGTTGACCATCTCGATGTCGTTGTCGCGTATATACTCTATGAGGTCGCTGCGGGTCCAGCCCTGCGGGTCACCGAGGGCGCGTACGAGCGGATTGCGGCTCATGGCAAAACGACGGTCGGGGGTGTTGCTGTTGGTGTCCATGACTGTTAGCCTTTGAAGTATTCGATTTTGCCTACGGCTTTGCGGCTGGGCACGGCGGGGTCGGAAGCGGCCACTGAGGGCTGGTGCATGTCGCATGGGAAGTAGAGGAAGAAGCGGTCAGGTGATGCAGGCGAGTACGTGATCTCCTCGTCGGTGGTGTAATTGGTCTTGTCCTTCACGGGATCATAGTCACCGGTGGGGATTACATGACCGGCCACGCCCATAAGCTCTTTGCCTTCAAATGTATACTGAAGGTCGATGAAGTCCTTATGAGACTCTATCTTGGTGGATTGTGCGTCTTTAGGTGTATATTCGAGAATGTTGACCCACACGCGACCCTCTTCAATCACATGTTTGCCGGCAGGCAGGGTGGAGAGGTCGGTGTCACGCAGGAAGGTGAAAAGTTTGTCCCACAGCTCCTTGTTGGCTGCATACTGTGTGGCAAATTCCATGGCGTTGACCGAGGCGTCGGCGTTGACGTCCCAGCCGTTGGCCCATTCGCGGCTTTCTACCCAGGCCTGCGCCTTGGCAGGTGTGAGTTGTTTTTCGTTTGTCATGATACCTTATTAATATATATGTTACATTGGCTCGAAAGGAGCCGTCATTGATGATTTAACAACGCAAATGTACTCAAATATTCGCAGAAAAAAAATTAATAAATGTTGACTGTGTGATTAGTTGAAAAATTTGATGCGATTCTGCCTGTTTGTGCAAATATTTTACCCCAAAATATTGCATATGTCGGAGAATGTGTGTAATTTTGCTCACATAAATAGAATAGTGCTATAACTTGGATTCCGCTATAAGAGTTTCCACCTGACTATATAATTGCCATCTCTCATAAGTAAAATAATGGTCACATACAGCTTTATAGCTAACAGATTACAGCTTGCGAATACCGAAAGGGGAGTAGAGAATTTACCCCCCCCAATTCCGCATTTAATCTGCTGACCGTTAGGGTGTTAGGTCTTATATCATCAAACATTTGCTCCAATCTCATTCCGCAGGTAAACGTCAGCCCTGTCGGCTCTCATGTATACAATAGTCTGCGGGCACGAAGCCTGTCAGGCTCAAAGGTCGCCACAGATATTGCGGCTTGTCGAACCAATTATGGAAGTTCTATGAAAATCAAGTGCTTGTTAACGCTGTTTTTATGTCTGCTCACATGCCGGGCCGCACATTCCCAGGATGTGGCCGTCAAGACTAATCTTCTTGATGATGTTACTCTTACACTTAATGGTGGGGTAGAGGTCAAGACCGCACCAAAGTGGACAGTCGATCTTAGTGGCAATCTTAACGCCTGGACTGTAGATAATCGTCGGTGGAAACACTGGCTTGTGCAGCCCGAGGCCCGTTATTGGTTTTGCGACGCTTTCTCTGGGCACTTTGTCGGCGGGCACCTGCTTGGAGGCCAGTATAACTGGGGCAATCTCAATCTGCCATTCAAATTCCTCGGCACAGATTTTAGCGAACTGAAAGACTACCGTCACCAGGGCTGGATGGCGGGAGCCGGTGTGGTCTACGGTTACTCCTGGATCATCAACCGTCACTGGAATATTGAGGCCGTGATAGGACTCGGATGGGTCTACACTCGTTATGATGTTTACGAGTGTGCCGACTGCGGCAAGAAAGTAAAGTCGCGTCAGCCCCACAATTATGTAGGCCCAACCAAGGTGGCTATTGACTTAGTATACACATTCTGACCTCCCGCTTACAGCTATGAAACATAATAATATCATACGTTTGCTTGCCGGTATGCTGCTCGCTACGGCCACCCAGGCCATACTTGCCGCCGACGGACATCTTCTTAAAGTGACCGATATAAATATTGATCGTCTTGGCGCGGACGGCAACCGTCTTGCGGTGGCTGTTACTATTGATCCGCGTTCGGTCGATCCGGGACGCGACCGCGAGGTGGTGTTCACACCTCTTATTATATCGGTAGCCGGCACCGACACTGTAGCTCTCGACCCGATACGTGTGGCCGGACGCAACCGTTACTTCTCTCATTTGCGCAACAAAGACTTGGCTGCCGGCGTGAAACTCTATCGTGCCGGCTCGGGCGAACTCATCGACTATCGTCGCGAAGTGACATTCCTGCCCTGGATGGAGCATTGCCGCATAGAGATAAAGGAGCAGATTGGACACTGCTGCGACCCTATACTCCCCGCCGGAGATACTCCGCTGGCAGAGATAGATTATACTCAACCACCTTTCACGCCCAATCCTCGCTTTGTCGACCTTACGGGTGATGCGGCTGTGGAGCGTGTAGCCGAGGGAAGCGCATATATCGACTTTATTGTCAACCGCACGGAGATACGCCCCACCTATCGACGCAACACAGTCGAGCTGGCCAAGATTATCGAGAGTATAGACCTCGTGAAAAACGACCCTGACGCTGTGATAACACGCGTGACCATCAAGGGTTTCGCTTCGCCCGAAGGCTCTTACACCAACAATGTGCGTCTCGCTATGGGTCGTACGCAGTCTCTCAAGGAGTATGTGCGCGAGCACTACAATTTTGATCCCGCCATCATGAGCACCGATTATGAGCCTGAGGACTGGGAGGGACTGCGCCGCCGCATGAGTGACCTCGAGATGTCCAACAAGACCGAAATTCTCGGTATAATCGACTCTGACATGGAGCCCGATCCCAAGAATGCCGAGATACAGCGTCGCTATCCGCGCGAATATAAGTTCCTGCTCGACAGCATATATCCCGCACTGCGTCATTCCGATTATACTGTCAAATATCGCATAAAGACTTATGTTGACATTGACGAACTCAAGCGCATCTTCTCGCAGGACCCCTCCAAACTGCGACCCGTCGACTTTCAGCGCATAGCAGCGACCTATCCCGTAGGTTCGTCCGACTATGAGAACGTTTATCTCAAAGCATCGGAGATATATCCCCTCGATCCCGAGGCAGCCCTCAATGCCGCCAATATATATATGAAGCGCGGAGAGCTCGCCAAGGCTACAGATCGACTGCGCTTTGCGGGCGACCGTTCCGAGGCCGTCTATTCGAGGGCCACATTGGCCGCTCTCAACGGCGACCTAAATCGGGCGCGTGAACTCTTCAGCCTTTCGGCCGCCGAGGGATTCGGTCCGGCCGCCGATGAAGTAAAGCGTGTCGACGAGATACTTCACCGCACCAAGGTGACCTATCTGATCACCCCGACTCCGGCACAGTAAGATTACTCTATTATATATTGAGTGGGCCATGGGCCCGCAATGAAGTGATGCGGTTGACACATGGCCGCAACACATCTTATCCTCGCTCCTTCCGATAGCAACGGCTTTTCTACACACCACACATAGCATAAAACACATACATACTATCTTTCAATAATTTAACTAACGAATCCAATAAAAATCATTAATTTATAAAACAGTTTTTATAGAAAAGCTATGAACAAAACAAGTAAACTTTTCATGGGTGTAGCCTCGCTCGCCATGCTTGCTGCATGTTCCGACGACGCTCCCGTGGTAGACGGTGGCAACACCGGTGTGGTACCCGGCGATGGTACAACCGCTTACATGTCAGTGGTTCTCTCAGCTCCCGGCGACTTTGGCCGTTCGACTGACTTCGAGGATGGTGATGACAAGACCGATGCTCTTAAGCCCGGTGATGAGCACGCCATCAAAAATGCCAAATTCTTCTTCTTTGATGAGAATGGCAACTTCGTGCTCAATGCCAAGCTCATGACCCCCGACTTCGGAGAGTCTACACAAAAGCCTAACATCGAGTGGGAATCAAAGTCAAATGTGCTTGTACTTGAGGATATGACCGCCAACAACTATCCCTCCTACATGCTCACTGTCCTCAATATGGATGATTTTGAGGCTGAACCTACCCTTCAGGCTACTGCCGAGAAGCTTGTCAGCTCTGCCTATACTCTTAATGACGGCAAATATGACAACTTTGTAATGTCCACATCAAGCTATGACCGTGGTGCAGATCAGCTTACTGCGTCTAAGTATGCTGTCAACAAGCTTGAGACCAAAAACTTTGCTACTACTCCTGACCTTGCTCTCGCTACGGGCACTCCTGTAGAGGTATATGTAGAGCGTCTTGCAGCCAAAGTTGAACTCGCTGTAAACGCTACATCGACCACCTATACAGAGAATGGCGTGGAGCACACTATCTATAAGCTCAACCAGACAGTAGCAGGCGAGGGCAACGACAATAACGAGCCCATAAACGGTGACCAGACTGCCAATACTGAAATCTATCTCGAAGTGCTTGGCTGGAGTCTTAATGCTACTGCCACACAGTCACACATGTCTAAGCAACTCAAGGACGAATGGTTCACAACCGCTCCTTTTGCCGCATGGGAAAATGCCCGCTACTTCCGCAGCTATTGGGCTTATTCATATCCCTACACTCTCGGAACGGACTGTGAATCAACTCTCAACTATGTAAAGTACACTGAGATCAATGCCGACGGTCTTTCTCCCAAGCTCGGTTCTGATTATCCCCAGTACTGCATGGAGAACACTAACGCCCCTGCAAACATACTTGACTTTGCAAGTGGTCTGAATACCACTACCAAGAAATATGGCGTATATAACTCGCGTGTGACACACGCTGTGCTCAATACTCGTCTTTGCGACAAGAATGGTAAAAGCATTTCGGCCCTCAATATGCGTGGTGTGCTCTTCACCGAGGCTGCACTCAAGAGCTATGCTCTCAACGCCCTCAAGAATGCCGGTAAGCTCAACTACTACATCTATACCGGTTCTGCTTCCAATGAAGATAAGACTGAGATTAAGAACTATCGTGGCGTTGATGTCAATGACATCAAGTTTGTAGGAATCGAAGGCTCTATCGGTGGAGCAAAATTCGCATATGCAGGTGAACAGCTCTATAAGAAGGTAGTGGAAGAGGACGGTGCGACCAAGATGGTAGAGACCGATTCCGAGCAACTCGTAGTTGACCTCAATGCCCTTGCCGATGCCCGTGACATAGAGTGGTACAACACCCGCAACATCTACTATATACCTGTTGAGCACAACGCTTCTAACTCTGCTACCGACAATAGTGCAGAAGGTTACTATGGTGTTGTCCGCAACCACTGGTACAAGATTGAGATTAACTCGTTCAGCAAGGTGGGCCACGGTGTGTATGATCCCGATGACACTACTATCGAAATCAAGCCCGGTAAGCCTGATGACCCCCTCTACTATCTCGGTGCACGCATCAACGTACTCTCTTGGCGTGTTATCAACCAGAGCGTAGACCTCTAATCTTTTTTGAATTAAAGTTTTAACAGTTCTCTCATATTTTTCAGGAGCCGGGGCGGTAGCCTTCCCGGTCTTCCCGCCCCCGGCTCCTATCTTTTTTCTCGCCTCACTCTCTCGTCAGAAGCCGCACAACATCTCTCTTCCATCACACCCCAAAATTGCAACAACAAGCTCCTGCCACGACAGGAGACATCATATATCCGCAACATAACCATCCACCCATCGCAAAGACCAAGCAAGATGAAACTGTTCAATCGTCTTTACTCCATAACCGCACTTCTCGCTTCTGCGTTCGTCTTTACAGGCTGCAACGGCCTCATATATGACGACGAGGGCGACTGCGATCCTTACTACAAGGTCAAGTTTGTCTACGACACCAACCTCAAGTTTACCGACGCATTCCCCGCCGAGGTTTTTGAGGTGACACTCTATGTGGTAGACCCCGCAACTGGCCGTGTGGTGTGGCAGAAACATGAGTCGGGCGACGCTTTGCGACGCGACGGCTATCTGATGGACGTCGACATAGATCCGGGCCGCTATACTCTGCTCGCATGGTGTGGCGAAGGCCACCGCTCGTCGTTCAGTGTGGTTGATACCGACATACACACTGATTTGCGTTGCCGTCTTTCCGACCGTCAGATACTCGATTCAGGCCACGAATCGTCATCCGAGCTCCGCCGTCTTTATCACGGCAAGAGCGACAATGTGGAGTTTGAGGACGAGCAGGGTACCCACGTCAAGACAGTGCGTCTCATCAAAGACACCAACACCGTCCATATCGTGCTCCAGCACCTCTCGGGCGAGAATATTGACCATCGCGACTACTCCTTCACCATTGAGGGCGACAACGGACATATGGACTATGACAACTCACTTATCTACAATCCCGCCGAGCGGCTCACCTATCGTCCTTATGACGTATATTCCGGTACTGCCGGCATCTATCTTCCAGGTGATGAGAACCGAGCCGCTGTGGTCGATGTGAGTGCGGCCGTGGCCCATTTCTCCGTGAGCCGTCTCATGGAGGACAAGCGCAAGGAGGACGTCTTTGTGAAAATCTACAACAAGGACGGCGAAAAGATAGTCCAGGTGCCGTTTATCGACTATGCTCTTCTCGTCAAAGGCAAATATAAACGCCCCGACGGCACACCGCTCACCGATCAGGAATATCTTGACTATCAGGATGATTATTCCATGGTGTTTTTCCTTGACGAGCACAACCGCTGGCAAAACACCCACATATATATCAACTCCTGGCGTGTGATACTCCAGAATACTGACATCTGATTGGAGAACCGAAACTCTGAGATGCTTCCAATAACCTATTGACATCCTCTCAACTCCACACACTGATAAATGACAACTTTAGCCAAATACCTGACTCTATTAACCGTAGCGGTGCTGTCGGTGTCATGTTCGTCCCATGACATCGACACAACGGTGACGCCTCAGCCAGGGCTGCCGGCCAGCGGTTGCATGGCCGGCTTTACCATCACCCTCGACTCGGGAGGTGGTGACATAAGAAGCCGACTGGCATCGCGGGCACCTTCGGAGGGCGATTATGAGGCCGGTACATATGCCGAAAACTATATCGACATAGACGGCAAAGACTTCATGATACTCTTTTTTGACAAAGAGGACAGATATATAGGCGCGCTTGACAATGTGCTTGTCATCATCGAGAGCTCAGACGGCTCGATGAAACGTTACCGTGTGAGCGGTACGGTGCCTGTCTCGGTGGTGGACGACGCCGGACAAGAATTTAAAATGATGATGCTCGCCAACTGGAGACACGATTACCCGCAGCCCGAAAAAGGCTCTGCCCTTCAGGATATAGCATCCTCAACCCTCGCAGCTTACACATTTGATTACTCTGACGACCAGCGGGTGGGTCGGGAGCGGCCCATACCCATGTTTGGTGTATCGAATCTTATCAGCGGACAGGAGTTTGACCCCGGATGGGAAACCGATCTGGGCACTCTCCATATGCTTCGTGCATATGCCAAGGTGAGAGTGCGCGCCCATGGGGACGGGCTGCCCATAACATCTGTCTCGCTCACTCGCGGCAATTCCCGCGGTTATCGCGCACCTCTGGGCGTGAGTCGTCAGGACGATTATGTCCATGGCAGCTATGCCCGCGACTATTACCGTAAACCTTCAGTCCCGGCTGATAGCGAACAGCTTACCGATATTCCGTTTATTCACAGTGACAACGATGACCTCTGGACTCTCTATATGCCCGAGTTTGCCAATCTCGGTCTTGACGCCGACGGCCGTCCTGACCCGAGAGCTCCGCTTGCCGACGATTCGCGCGCACGTATCAAGGTGACTTTTGACGGACATGTGGGATATGAATACGTCGACTTTAAATATTATTCCGCTCCGCCTGCCTATGCAGGGGAGGATGCCCGCGAAGGCGATTACTTCGACCTGCTTCGCAACACAGTCTACGATTTCACTTTGCGCAAACATTCGGGCAGCGCGGAGGTGGATGTTGAAGTCGACGTTCAGCCTTATGCCGAGCAGGTGCTACGTCCAGGTTTCGGACTCATGCGCGACGAGATGGGCGACCTCATGATTTTGCCGGAGAAAGATGTCAACGGCAATGACTCGCTTCCGGAGTTTTTCATGGACTATCTATATCGTTACGGTAAAGAAGGCATATTGAAAGAATTTCCGCTTGAGTCGCTCGTCGAAGGTGACTATTATGCCATACATCGAGGTCAGGACGGCGAGATGGCTAATGCCGAGATCTGGCTAAAGGATATTGACGGAGCACACGTGCTTGAGAATTTCCGCCCCAAGGATGACAATGACGATAATTGTAGCACACGTTATGTGGAGCTGTACTTTGGTCTCGACAAGTATTATTATCATAAAGACCGTGATGGCGACCGCCGTCTCCACCATTTCCAAAACCATTGGACTGTAGTGCTCGACCGCAAGGACTATACAGTGTTCAAGTCGCCCGACAATCTCTGGCGATATGAAGTGGAATCGTTTGACGCAACTAATCCCGACGAGCTCTACATTGTGGCCGACCCGCCTGAGGATGCCGATAACTATTATTTTATCAAGGTGACAAATGGCGTAATCACCAATGAGAAAGTCACCATACCGAAAAATCCTTAGATAATAACAACCAACCGACATGTCACGATATAATATAAGACTTAAAACTCTTCTCTCATGGTGTGTAGCCGCATGCTCGGCCGCACTCATGACCGCGTGTGTCGATGAGATACCCGGCTACGGACTTAATGACATACCCGAGGGAGAGGTTACGGTCGATCTGCAGGCCGCATTCTCACCTTTCACCGAGTCCATACTGAGCCGTTCCACCACCATCCCCGGCAAGGCTATGGCTGACATTTCAGACCTCTGCCTCCTTGCCTACGGCACAGATGGCCGTCTCATTGACAATGAATATTTTCCCGGCGGAGTGATGCAGATTGATTTCAGTCCCTCCGATGTCAAGGACGAGCCGCGTGATGACCATGACGCGAGCAACGGTGACAAGGCCGAGGCTTCGACCAAATGTCTCAAAAAGACTCTCACACTCCCCACGGGACGTTATTATCTCATTGCCGTGGCCAATCTCGGGCAATATACGCGTAATGAGGACGGTAGTGTCAGTGTGGTCAGCTCTACCTATGACGCGCTGAAAGCCGAAGGCCGGGACAAGTATGATACGCTCGACAAACTGCGGGCCATGACCGTGGGGTGGGATCTCGAAAATGATGCCAACAACCGCGAGATGCTCGGATTTTTCACAGGTTCAAAGGACAATGTTCCGAGCCACACTTCATCATTCACACCTGTGACAGTCGATCGTGCCGGGCTTACGCTTCACACCTGGCTGCGACGCTGTGCCTCCAAGGTCACCATCGACTTTGACGGCTCTGAGTTGCGCGAAAATGTTCGCGTATATCTCAAAGAGGCCCGCATATATGATATACCCAAGGAGTGCACGCTCGGTTTTGGGTTGAAGAGCGATTCGGAAGGCGGCAACTATAATAATGCTGCCGGTAAGGACGGTATCTACACAGCTTCTGAACATCATCTTACCAATGCCATAATCTATGGCGAGGGGGATGACCATAAGGCGTGGCCGGCGATCACCAAGGGTACACCCTATGGTGCATATATAGAGGATGGAACCAAGAGTGCCGACTACGATTACAGCAGCCTCCACAGTGAGACGGCCGACGCGCTGTTTTTCTATGAAAATATGCAGGGCGACGCTCCGCGCGACAAGTTTCAGATAGCAGACCTTGACAACGGTGGAGTGCAGGGCGCGGATGACATCAAGGATGGCATTCCCTACGGCACGTATATCGAAGTTGTCGGCCATTACTACTCTACGGCCAACGGTGCGGTGTCGGAAGGTGACATCAAATATCGCTTCATGCTTGGCAAGGATGTCAAGCGCAACTGTGATGCCGAACGCAACTATCACTACAAACTCACCCTCCGCCTCCGCGGCAACGCCAACGATTATGACTGGCATATTGATTATAAAGAAACTGATGGATTTGATATACCTAATCCCTGGTATATCTCATATCTATATAATCATGATGCCATAATGCCTTTTAAATACACACCTCCGCAGGGATGGAAAGTTACTAAGATTGAGGCTAAGATTATAGAGAATCCATGGTATCCGACTGAGGTGCCGAGTGATGAACAGGTAGCTCCTTTCAATCAAGAGGCCAATCGTGCTCTTGGCAACGGGTTCTTGTCTTTACATGCGACTGAAAAAACAGTTATAACGTGGGATGAAGCCGGAGGTGTTGTAACTAATTCGAGTGGTTTGTTTGATTATACTGCTGCCGCTAATGAAAAAGCCAACGACAAATATTTCTATGGCAAAGTTTCTGATGGTGATTTGGATCGTTCTTCTCGAACATATTATTTTGACGGGACTGACGATGTAACCAATAATGGTCGTGGTGCATATTCCTATCAGAAAGATGGAGATAAATATACTTTTAACATACCGCTTTTTACGAGAGCAAAGGTCATGATAAAAGAAACCGGCTATTCAGGCAATAATCCATATGTTGGATATGAACGTCATGCGAAATTAAAGCTGATAGCTCATCTTGAGAATGAAAGCGGACAAACAAGGTCGGATGAAGATGAGACTACCGTGATTCAAGTGAGACGTATTGTCAATCCCAAAGGTGTGTATCGCAAATCGGGTAACAATGAGGATTTCAACGTCACGTTGTTACGTCTTCCGGGTGACGATGCGGCTAATTTCGTGGAATTTAAATCTGATGGTCCGTGGCTTGCTGAAATAGTCGGAGATAAGAATTTTATCACTCTTGACGGTAAGCAGATTGTGACTGGGTCGACTCAGACACCTATAAAATTTACAATAAAATTCAACAAGCTCAATAATGATAAAAAGATTAGAAACGCTGTAGTGCGCGTCAAATACCATAACTACACCTGTTATCATCTTATATTTGTGAGACAGGGTTATGACGCCCAAGCGATATCACCAACGGGCAAAAATCTTGACGGGGATAATGTTACTGCTACAAAATGGAGTACATTTAACAATATTACGATGTCTGCCCCCGCTACGGATCCGCGAGATGAAGGGTCAATGTTTAAATTCGGAAATCCATGGTGGCCTATTGATGCATATTGTAATGTGTATACAGATGCCAATGGCAATGTAGACTGCGGTTTTCCGAAAGATACAGAATTTTCGACTCCTCCTCCGGTTTATTTTGCCGAAGATGATGGGAGTTGGTATAAACATGAGACTAATGCGTGGAATATCGGTTCTAATTCCAATGGATTTGGCGACAAATATCCTATCGCAACAGCCCGTGATTTTGAACAACTTTACCTGACGCCACATATTCAGTTTGGATATGGTGTATTGTATGCCGATGGAGCTACAGAGACTCAAATGTCGGTTAATGATGCATATGGTTGGTACCGGCGAGATATAGACGGTGAAGTTCCTGATAATCGAAAGGGTATGCGTGGCATGTTTGCTTATTACTGGAATGTAAATGATCCGAATAATGCCTATACTGCTAAAAATGTATTTTTCCCTATCGGTCGTTCAGGTTATGGCCATCGTAAAAATACAAGGTCTACAGCCTCAAATAATGAAAAAGCCGGGACTTTGCGATATGCGTGCGGTCGTTCAAGTTATGCTAATGTATTTGAAAAAACAGCTCCACTATTTTGTTCGCTTTATCGTCGTTCAGGAGCCATCTATTGGGCAAGAAATGCTGCACGTATATATAAATCGTGGGATGGCTCAAAGACTGATGTAGATAAAGATATTGCTAATCCTACGAATATAGAGGGCGCAAGAATGTTTGGCCTTGACATCAATTATTTTACATTTGATGTTAATGCCATTCAAGGTAGTAATATGGACAATGGGGCAGACGCCTGTTTTATTCGCTGCGTGGAATAGTTGAAATATGCATAAAACAAGGCATTGGGAATCAAGCTGAGTGAAGTTTGATTCCCAATGCCTTGTTTTATCTAAGCTTTGATATGGCGAGAGAGTAGACGCTGAGCCGGGCGGTGGGGACTGTGGTGTGGATGGTCTCGAGCGCGGAGAGTATGGTCGAGCCTGTAGTGATGACATCGTCCACTACAAGTATGTGAAGAGAGTCGAGCTGTTCGGGATTTGTCACACGAAATGTGCCGATGGAATTGGTGCGACGCTGTGAGGCATTTTTTCGGGTCTGGGTGGAGTGGGGGCGCGAGGCCGTGAGATTGTCGCCGATTGGCAGACCGATCACATCGCTCAGACCGCGGGCTATTTCGTGTGACTGGTTATAACCCCTCATCCATAGTTTGGTGAAATGGAGCGGGACAGGCATCAATACGTCGATGTCGTCAAAAAATCCTGCTGTGGCAAGCTGTCCGGCATGCATGCGTGCGAGTTTGCGCCCTATAATCGGGCGACGGTTGTATTTTGCGTCATGTATGAGTCTGACGTGAGGTGTGCCCGACATGTGATAATATAGCGAAGCAGCTTTTTCTATAGGGGCTCTCAATGATGCGAGCCTGTCGGCAAGTTCATTGTCGCGATAGTCGTCAAACTCCACCCGGGGCAGCTCCATCAGACATCCGAGACACATCAGATCCTCACCCTCGACAAGCGGGGTGTGACACACAGTACACACTCTCGGGAAAAAGAGGTCAAGAAGGTTGCCGCCCCAGCGTAGGAGTGTGGAGGTCATGAGCGGTCGTCCTCCTCGCCGTCGGCTATGCTGCGGGCCGTAGCATTGATTATGTTTGTGGCAAGTCGTGCCTCAAATCCGCGCTGCATGGCAAATCGCAACACTTTCAGCTTGGCCTCATATGTACGGATATCATCCTTTGACTGTCGAATCTTGGCACGAATCACTCTTCGGGCCACCGAGTAGTATTCCTCCTCGTCAATCCCGTCAAACGATTGGTCAATATCGTCGCGCGAAAGACGTTTGGCCCACAGCCCCTGAATAACCTTTTTGCGTCCCCAGCCTGAAAATACCAGTTTGTCATGTGCATAGGCGCGGGCAAAGCGAGAGTCGTCGACAAAACCGAGTTCTTGAAGCCGACCTATGGCACGACTGATGTCGGTGGCGGATAGCCCCCAGGAGTCCATTTTGCGGCGCAGATCGGGGGTGCACTGCTCGCATTTGGCACAAAGGGCGGCCGCACGCGACAGAGCTTCGTCGTAAGTCAGCGGACGTGAGCGTTTCATGAGGGATGTATAGCTGTGACAAATCTGTCCTTGCCGTGTATATCCTTGACACTCTGCACATCGGTCCATCCGTCAGCCTCAAGCATGGCACACAGTTGTGAGCGGTAGAGCGGGTTGATTTCGAGATAGAGCCTGCTGCCGGGACGTCCTGCCTTGAGGGCGTTGGCCGAGATGGATCTGTAGAACAGCAGCGGATTGTCGTCGGGCACAAAGAGTGCGCCGTGAGGCTCATAGTCGAGCACATTTGCCTCCATGAGCTTGTCCTCGCTTTGGGCTATGTAGGGTGGGTTGGAGACAATGATGTCAAAAGTGGAGTCGGGGAGCGAGGTGGGTTGCAGGGCGTCCTCGATGACGAATGATACCTTTGTCTTACACGCGGCGGCATTGTCACGCGCCACCTCCAGAGCTTCGGCCGATATGTCGGTGGCTGTGACAGTTGCAAATGGCAGACTACGGGCCAAAGCTATGGCGATGCAGCCCGAGCCGGTGCATATGTCAAGCACGTGCAGGTCGGGGGTGTCGCGATAGTCACGCTCGATGATATCGACCAGTTCGGAGGTTTCCTCGCGCGGGATCAGCACTGCGGGGGTCACTTTGAGTGTAAGGCCATGCCAATAGGTAGTCCCGAGTATATATTGTATCGGCTCGTGGCGCAGCAGTCGGCCGATGATTGTATCAATGGCTGTGATGAGCTCGGGGTCGGCCTCACGGTCAGAGTTGAGCATTATGTCGGTCTGCGACCAACCCTTGATGTGCTCGAGGATGATGCGCATGAGCCATCGCGACTCCGACTCCTCATAGACGGGCGCGAGCTGCTGCATGCATTGGCGGGTGTATTGTGATATTGTCATTCTTTACGCAGTGGGATCTCTATGGTGAACGTCGAACCGGCTCCCGGTTCGGACTGCTTTACGTAGATGCGTCCTTCGTGATACTCCTCGATGATACGTCTGGCCAGGGTGAGACCGAGTCCCCAGCCGCGGCTCTTTGTGGTGAATCCGGGGTTGAAGATGGTTTTGAGATGCTTGCGCGATATGCCTTTGCCGGTGTCGGTGATGTCGACCACGGCATTGTCTTTCTCGGCATAGATTCTCACTGTTATGGACCCTTTTCCCTCCATGGCGTCGACAGCATTCTTGATGAGATTTTCCATCACCCACTCGGTAAGCGGTGCCGAAAGCCTTACAGGCAGTGGGCGGTCGGAGGGAATGATGCTGAAGCTGATGCGTTGCGATATGCGGGTCGACATGTATTCGGCCGAACGTATGGCCACTTCATTAAGGTCTTCATCATCCATCGACGGGCGTGAGCCGATTTTTGAAAATCGTGAAGCTATTGTCGACAGACGTTTGACATCCTTATTCATCTCGGCAACCGTCTCGCGGTCAACGCCCATGTCACCAAGCAGTTCCATCCATGCGAGCAGCGAAGAGATAGGGGTGCCAAGTTGATGAGCGGTCTCCTTGGAGAGTCCTACCCATACCTTGTTTTGCTCGGCGCGTTGGGTCGACGATACGGCGTAATACACGATGAGTATAAACGCCATGAGCACCACTATCTGTATATATGGATAATAGCTGAGAGCTTTTAACAGACGTGAGTCCTCATAATAAAGATACTGACATCCGGCCTCGTCCATGTCGATTTTGATAACATTGGGAGTGTGGCGCATGTCATCGAGCTTGCCTCTGAGAAAGTCAAGATTTTTTTCGCTGATGTCGAGAGGCGAGAGTGAGTCGACTGGCTCTGGAAGCCGAAAGTTGCGGTGCATCATTATATTGCCATCGTCGTCGGTGAGCAACACGGGTATATTGCTGTTGCCTTCGATGATTGAGAGCAGAAAGTCGATCGATGATGACGCGCCGCCGCTGTTGTCGGCAGAGGCCTTGACTATCTCGCGTGTGGCGTCGGCCCATATCTGCATCCTTGACCGCTCCTGTTCGGAGAGATCTTTGACGAGCGAGTCGGAGAAGTAGAGAAACACACCTACGACTGCCAGCGACACCACCATAAATATGATGGTGCCGTAGCGGCGTATTTCGTAGATGTTGAGTTGCATCGTATTTCGGAGGAAGGAGGATACAAAAGTTTCATAAAGACAGTCAAAACATAAGTGTTTGTGTAACAATTCCCGATTATGAGAAATCAGGCTTATGTTTCCGCCCTTATGAAACTTTTGTAGCTTAGGTATATCTAAGGTGTTTCGTTACTTGCCGAGAGCACATCCTTTGCACTTCTCGGAGATTTCGGTGAAGAAGTCATTGCCCTTGTCATCAACAAGAATGAATGCGGGGAAGTCCTCGACTTCGATTTTCCAGATGGCCTCCATTCCGAGTTCGGGATATTCGAGGAGTTCAACTTTCTTGATACTGTTCTGTGCGAGGATTGCTGCGGGGCCACCGATCGAACCGAGGTAGAAGCCTCCGTGCTTGTGGCATGCGTCAGTCACCTGCTTGCTGCGGTTGCCCTTGGCGATCATTACCATCGAGCCTCCGGCTGCCTGGAACTGGTCAACATACGAGTCCATGCGTCCTGCCGTTGTGGGACCGAATGAACCTGAGGGCATGCCTTCGGGAGTCTTGGCGGGACCGGCGTAGTAGATGGGATGGTCTTTGAGATACTGGGGCATGGGTTCTCCCTTGTCAAGACGCTCTTTGATTTTGGCGTGAGCGATGTCGCGGCCCACAATGATGGTGCCGTTGAGCGACAGACGGGTCGATACGGGATATTTGGTAAGTTCCTGGAGTATCTCTTCCATGGGGCGGTTGAGGTCGATTTTTACCACTGCACCCTCGCCCTGCTTGCGATATTCCTCGGGGATGAGTTCGCCGGGGTTGGAGTCGAGCTTTTCAATCCAGAGACCCTCGCGGTTGATTTTGGCCTTGATGTTGCGGTCGGCCGAGCATGATACGCCAATGCCTACTGGGCAGGATGCACCATGGCGGGGCAGACGGATGACGCGGATGTCGTGGGCAAAATATTTACCGCCAAACTGTGCGCCGAGACCGAGCTTTTCGGCCTCAGCCTTGAGCTGTTTTTCAAGTTCGCGGTCACGGAAAGCGTGGCCCAGTTCGTTGCCATGGTCGGGCAGCGCATCGAGATATTTCACCGAGGCCTTCTTCACAACTTCGAGATTTTTTTCAGCCGAAGTGCCGCCGACCACGATGGCGATGTGATAGGGAGGACATGCGGCTGTGCCGAGGCTCTTCATTTTCTCCACAAGGAAGGGGATAAGAGTCTGAGGATTGAGTATGGCTTTGGTCTCCTGATAGAGATAAGTCTTGTTGGCCGAGCCGCCGCCTTTGGCCACGAAGAGAAATTTGTATTCGTCACCCTCGGTGGCATGGATGTCAATCTGCGCGGGGAGGTTGCAGCCGGTGTTTACCTCGTCATACATTGTGAGGGGGGCGTTCTGCGAGTAGCGCAGGTTGTCAGTGGTATATGTGATATAGACGCCCTCCGAGATGCGCTCCTCGTCGTCACAGCCTGTGTAGACGTTCTGGCCTTTCTCGCCGTGGCAGATGGCCGTGCCGGTGTCCTGGCAGAAGGGGAGCTGGCCCTTGGCGGCCACCTCGGCGTTGCGGAGCATGGTGAGGGCTACAAACTTGTCGTTCTCGGATGCTTCGGGATCGGAGAGTATCTTGGCCACCATCTCGTTGTGCTCGCGACGGAGCATGAATGCGTTGTCATGGGTACATGCCCGGGCAAGCACGGTGAGAGCCTGTGGATCTACTACGAGAAACTCATGGCCTCCCCAGTTTTCGACCTTTACATAGTCGGAAGTGAGTTTATAATATTCGGTTGTGTCGGGTCCCAGAGGGAACATCGGTTGATACTTAAACGGTTTTGTAGCCATTATGCAGAATTTATGTTATTGTTGATGATATATTATATTTGGTGTGACAAAAATACGAAACATTGTTTATTTATTCAACTCCGACATACCGGAAAATCTGTGGATGCGGGAGTTTTTTAACACGAATTTTCGGTTAAGGCCTGTTATCGCAGTTCCACCACTGTGATACCGGCTCCGCCGAAGCGCACATCTTCGTCGCGGGTCGAGAGTATGCCGGGCACTGTGGCAAGATAATCGCGTATCACCTGACGCAGCACACCTGTGCCGGTGCCGTGTAGTATGCGCACACGCTGTGCACTGAACCGTATGGCATCGTCAATAAAATATGTGACTGCTTGGATGGCCTCGTCGGCACGAAATCCACGCACGTCGATTTCCTGTTTGAACTGTAACTGACGCTGGTGGCCGGCATCGATGGTCGACATGCTCACTGTTGCTGTCTTGGCCTCTTTGGGTTTGGCGTCGGTGGGCACGAGACGGTCGGTTTTGACATTGGTCTTGAGATTGCCAAACGCTACGATGGCGTTTTTGCCATTGACTTCAAGTACGGTCCCGACAGAGCCTTGTCCGTCGAGACGTACGTTTATACCCGGTTCGACAGGTCGTGAGGCTGCGGGCTGGGCCGATGTGGAGAGGTGTGACTGACGAGCTTTTTTATTTTTTGGCGCACGGGCCAGCAGAGAGTTCTCCTTGCCTTTGCCTGCCGACTCGATGGCCTCGCGCTCCTCTTTAAGCCGACGGCGCGCTTCAAGAGTCATTTCGCGTTCGGCGTTGGCTTTCTTGATTTCGGCAATGGTGCGCTCGATGGCGGCATTGGATGACTCGAGAATCTTTTTTGCTTCGGCGCGGGCTTCGTCGATGATTTCACGACGGTGGGCGCGCAGGGTGTCGGCATCGTCAGTGTATCGTTGCAGGCGTTCTTCGAGTTGCTTCTCCTTTTTGCGTATCTCGGCACGTTTGTTTTCCCAATAACGTTTGTCTCGGGTAATGTCGAGGAGATATTTGTCAAGGTTGATGTAGTCGCTGCCCACTATCTGCTCGGCCGCGTCGATAATCTCACGCGGGAGTCCGATTTTGCGGGCTATCTCTACGGCAAACGAACTGCCGGGGCTGCCGATGGAGAGCCGGAAGAGCGGTTGCATCATCTGACGGTCATAAAGCATCGAGCCGTTCACCAGACCGGGGGTGTCGTCGGCCATCTGCTTGAGATTCTGATAATGGGTGGTGACGATGCCCCACATGCCCTCGGCGTTCATCTGCGCGAGTATGGCCTGGGCCAGCGCGCCTCCTATCTGCGGCTCGGTGCCCGAGCCCATCTCGTCAATCAGGAAGAGCGAGCCGCGACGACCGCGCAGAAGCATAAACTTCATGTTGCGCAGGTGTGAGCTGTAAGTCGACAGGTCATCCTCAAGCGACTGGTCGTCACCGATGTCTACAAATATATCCTCAAATATGCCGAAGTGAGAGTTTTCATACACAGGCGGGAGTATGCCACATTGGGTCATGTATTGGAGTGTGCCGACAGTTTTCAGGCACACTGACTTGCCGCCGGCGTTGGGACCGGAGATCACGAGTATGCGTCGCTCGGATGTGAGTGTGACATCGATGGGCACAATCTCGCGTCCGTGTTTCTCGAGCGATAGCTTCAGTCCGGGGTGGCAGGCGTGATACCACTCCAGCTCCTGTCGATTGTGGAGATGTGGCATGAGTCCGCCCACAGCATCGGCATACAGGGCTTTAGCCTGGATAAAGTCGAGATGATAGATGATGCCGGCCGCCTTGACGATGGCGGGGATGGATGGACGCAGCGAGTCAGCTATGACTGTCAGTATGCGGATGATTTCGCGATGTTCCTCCATTTGCAACTCGCGGGTGAGGTTGTTGGCTTCGACCACTTCGGCAGGCTCTATGAATACTGTCTTGCCGGATGCCGACTCATCGTGTACAATGCCCTGGATACGTCGTTTGTGCATGGGGGGGACGGGTATCACCAATCGGCCCTCGCGCATGGAGGGCACGGTGTCGGGTTCGAGCAGCCCCTGCGATATGGCATTGGAAAGCACACGGCGCAATATGGAGTTGACACGCCCCGACATGCTGCGTAGCCGTGAGCGTATCTCGGCCAATGCGGGCGAGGCGTTATCTTTAACAGTCGAAGTTGTCTCGTCTATGGCTTTGTCAATCGATTGGGCTATGACTGGAGACACTTCGGCAAGTGGTGCGGCCAGCGCGTCGAGATGCGGGTATGGGGTGCGCCCGCCTTCGGTTCGGTGGCGTGAGAAGTATGATGCCACCGAGACAAAACACTGTAGCATGCGCCGCACCTTCACGAGATCTTTTATCTCGAGAAATGTGCCGGGGATACGTATGAGTGACAGCGGAGCGTCAATGTCGTGTAGCCCGCTCAGGGGTATGGCTTCATCAGAGTGAAGCGATGCGTTCATTTCGTCTGTGGCCCAAAGTGCTGAGAGTATCGACTCGAAGTCAGTCATAAAGGCCATGTCGGCACACCTGTCGAGTGCGCCCTGGCAGTGACAGCGACGGGCTATCTGGGACCTCACGCCGTCAAATCCAATTTTTTCTTCTATCTTATCCGGAAAAATCATAGTGCAAATTTAGCACTTTTTCATGAGATTTTTGTGTACTTTTGTGTCGGCTGATATTAAAGCGGCTGAAAGAAGCTATGAATATAGAAGAATTTAGAGAATATTGGCTCAAGCCGAAATTCCGGTGCATGTAATTTTCAGAAAATTGTTAAATTTGCGGTATGAAAACATCGGAAGCATTCTGGATGTTCTTGCCCCAGGGGCTGGACGAACTGTTTGAGATGGTGCGCTTCGAACGTACAGAACAGGCATATGACATATGGCTTGATGA
>NZ_CAJTCF010000049.1:0-30111 GCF_910574735.1 Duncaniella muricolitica
TCCACAAGATGACGGAACTTGTCATTGTCGAGGAACTTGACTAATTGAGCAAAAACGTACTTGTCTTTTAACATAACAGCCTGATTCAGACTGCAAAGTTAATTTCAAATCGTCGCATCTCAAAAACGCTCACAACAAATTGAATTTCAATAATTTCAAAGTACTCTTATGATTTTTTAGTGGACACTAATGTCCCAATACCAGTAATGATTCGTGCTTTTTTCTCTGTACACGGGTTCTCCATGTTCAACGAATTTCGTCCGCTCAAAATTAGTATCTGCTGCCAAAGAAAAGGAGAAACAATTGTGCTCAATGGCATAATTAATTAAGTCTTGAAAAGAAGAGAAACATGGAATTTTTATAAACTGATTTGGATAATTGTCAAGATGAATGGCATCCTGAAATAGTACCAGTTGATTTCCTGGATGACTACCATTGTCGACGCACACAAATTCAGTTCCATCTGATATACACCTTGACACTAAATGTTCTAAACCATCCGTTTGAGGCAGAATGTAGCATTCTTTGATGTTCCAATCAAAGCATGTCAACTCATTGTTTATGGAGTTGTGTGTAATATGCTTGAGATTCCTTATCAATCCAATATGGGAACAGTCATGAAGATGTATAGGATTAATCCAATAATTAATTGACCTATATCTATAACGTCTTAGCTCTTCAAGTATAGGAAGAGTTGTATCGTCAAGAATCCGGAAATATACATTCAGCGCCATCAATTATCCCTATATAATTGAAACATATCATTTTCAGCCTGATCAAAGAATCCTTTGGGCTGATAATCCAATATGCCGGTTTCAAGTATTTTGACTGGCTCAATATGCAAACGGTTGTTAGAATCGTTTTTGAAGTAATATAAAGCGACATCATCGCGGGAAATCCCCATTGTATTGTCTTTTTCGTATGCTTTGCAGGCGAGTTGAATGCCACTTATTATATGATCGCTATGTGTCTCAATGAATACTTGAACACCATTTGAGGCTACTAACGTAATCAGTTTTGCGAGTTCTGCTTGGCCGGCGGGATGTAGATGTGCTTCCGGGTTTTCGATTATGATCAATGAGTTTGGAGTTGCGGAAAGCAGAGCCACAATTACCGGCAAAGTATAGGATATACCGTATCCTATATTTTCGGCTCTAAGATTATCCAACGGCTTATTGTCTCCCGATGCATAATAACCATATATGACGGCAAATGAATTACCGTCTTTATCCTGCTCAACATTAATTGTCACATTAGGGCTGATTTTACGTTCCCAATATATTACCTGGGCCATTAGGCTCATATCGCTGTTTGGTGTTAATTGAGGAATTGCCGTCACAGTCTCTCCCCCAAATTTATAGAGGAATTGAGCTACCAGTTCCCCCTTACCGCCCTCCAAAGATAGTTGCCGTTGAGTTTCTGCGGCATAGGTTTCTTTCGGGAAGTTGCTCACACCTCCCCATCTATCTGCACTGATATATTGGAAATT
The DNA here is from genome assembly GCF_910574735.1 of Duncaniella muricolitica. Lineage (NCBI taxonomy): Bacteria > Pseudomonadati > Bacteroidota > Bacteroidia > Bacteroidales > Muribaculaceae > Duncaniella > Duncaniella muricolitica. The sequence goes on from NZ_CAJTCF010000049.1 coordinate 1,490, forward strand.
ATTGTTGAAAAGAGATAATTTTTCAATATTTTCCGGTTTTACATCATCGCTGTATGACAATTTCTTTAGAAAAGAATCTTTCAATGCCTTTACATCTGCATCGAACTGAAATGAGAGCACACCTACTTCGTCAGTATGAAGGGTAAACTCAAGTTTACCTTCTGGGGCATATTGACATAAAGCGTCATTGCCTATGCCAATTTTGCACAGGGGCGTATTGAGGTCAAGGCCATCACGTAGGCGGCCCTTCATGTTAGTCTGTCGTAACAATAACAGAGCTTGTATCAAACTCGTTTTACCGCATCCGTTAATGCCGGTCAAAACAGTGAGATTCCGAGTGTCAATCTCACTGTGTAGATGCGATTTAAAATTTGATATTATTAGTTTTGTTAGCATCATTATCTTATTTTACCGTTTATACTGTCACGAAGAATCTCATTGAAGACGGAAAAACGCTTCTTAACAGATCCCACCAATGCCGTACCTCCGGAGAAGGCACTGGCATACGATGCATTGTCGTGCATTTCTTTTATCAAATTATCTTTGAGTATCTGCTTATTATCCTTTAGTTTAGAAATGCTATCTTCATCAAGATTGGCAAACGCTACAGCGATTACCTCGAAATATGCTTTGTTTAGCGGTTTGCGGGAATCATTCTTGCTCACTCTTTTCCTGAAAGCATCGTTACCGAATATTTCAGATGCGAGAAGCATCGACTTGATGAAATCTTTCTTCATACTTTCTATCCTGTGGTCGAAGAGGCCTCCCTTTATCCCTTTCATGGCCTCATTTATAAAGTTATCCAAATCGGATACCGAATAGGACTCGTATCCAAGCAAATAAAATGCGATAAAACGGGATATAAAGTCCATTGACTGTTTTCTTCTCGTTGGAATCTTATTTAACGTAGCATCAAGAAATTCCTTGTATTCAGACATCTCTTGAACAATGTCGATTGCCTTCCCAATGAATATGGCGTTGCGTATTTCCTGCGGAGACAGCGTAATTCCACCGGTATTCAATCGTTTAAACAATATATATTTTACGTCATCAGGAGTCCCTTTTTCAAGAAGATTTACTGTCACGGGCAACATGCGCATATCCCTTTGAATATCAAAAGGAAGTTCGTCAAAACCTTTACCATGATACTGTGACAGAAATTCCAACCCTTCAAGTTTCAAATTTTTGTCAACGCAGAAGTTCTTTATGGCGCAGCAACGTTGCAACCCATCGATTATGCGCCATTCCTTTTTTGACACTTCCTCAAAATAAAAGGCCGGCAACCTAAGTCCGAGCAATACAGATTCTATTAACCTGCTTTGCTGCACATCTGACCACAGATTATTCTCGCGCTGATACTCAGTGTTGAAATCAATAAATCTATAGTTTATCCTATCGATTATATCTCCCAGATTCATCGGAGGAGTTGATAACCGAATATCACTTGGAGAAAATGGCTTTGTTATTATTTCCAAATTCTCGTTATTCTCAGTCTCTACTTCATCCGCTTCAATTCGGATATCTATTTCTTGTTTCATTCTTCGTCGGAGGGTTTAGGGAATTTGACAGGTTCCAGCAAAGGATAGAATTTGGGATAGTTGACCGCAACGCCATCATCGAGATCTATGGTCTGGCGGTGACTTGCCATTTTAGCCAGTTCGTCAACGAATTCACGCACCTCGCGAATCTTTGCCCGAAGATTGTCTGACATAGTCACCATCGCCTTGCGGTTAGACAGGTCATCACGAGATAGTTCGCTTTCCACTTCATTCAGCTGACGCTGGAGCTTCTGTAGATATGGAAGAGCATAATCGGCATGAAGTTTGGAAAGAGTATCCTCCTCCATGCGGTGCATATAGACAAGAGCCTTAAAGTAACCTTTCTTGCGTTTGTCGCCCATCTTGGATGTGAAAAGCCAATATATAGGACGTTTGGCACCTTTGACCGAATATGTCGACAGGTGATCGGCATAGAATTTATCGAAGAAGTATTTTCTCAAATCCATACCGATGGCATTCCTGATCACACGCAGGTTATCCTCCTTTTTCTCTTTGCCATACAACGATTCAACGGCAGCTTCCACTCTTTGAGTCATGTCATCAGCGAAGAAATCGGCTTCCTCAATGATTGGTATTATGCCATCATCGTCAATGGGGATAACCTTAGGCACGAAGTCCAGATCTTCTGGATGTTGACCTTGATTTGCTATAACCAGACCGGGACGCTCGATGGAGTAACGGCCCATGAAGCATCCTACGAGGTAGCTCAAGAACTGCTTGATGATGGCTGAATCATTCCAGACAAGTTCGCCATCAACAATGTTCTTTTCCTCCTTTTGGAGAATGGTCACTTCTTCAAGAGGAACATCAGGAGTCAGTTCATCCTGCAACCCATAGATTCCAATAAATCTACGGTTGAGTTCCTCTTCGTTATCATGGAGCTGGAAGAACTTCTCCTCCCACTCACGTTTATAGTATGCGAGAATTGAGTGCAATGAATCGAGATCTTTCTCCATACCTATGCGCACAAGTTCATTGGTCTGGAAATCCCATGAGGTTTCATGAGCGTCCCAGTCTTTCTTGGAAATTGCTATGCAGTCTTCACCAATTCTTTCAATTCCGTCTGGTGAATTATCGCAGCATGGCATTTTTGCAATTTCCCCAATTTGAATATGTCCAGCAGGACTAATAATCTTAGAAACTTGGTTGAAGACTTTTGTGTTTTGCCACGCTATCTCTCGATTTAATTGTTCTTTGTCTTCATAGAAACAGCTCATTCCTTGTACATCAAAGAGAAATCCTTCGGGAAAATATCGAAACTTAGGACCTGAAATAAGCCCCCAAGAGATACATTCCTTGAAGTAAAAAGATGGATTCCGAATGACAGCGCCCTTATAAGATCTGATTTCGCTACCATCATTCTCCCAATTAATAACAAGCTCTTGATTGCCATACCATCTACGAGGACTCCCCCCCTTATTGTATGGAAAAAATTTTTTACCGCTCGCTACGCTCGCGGCAATAGACTTACAACCAATACCTATTTTTCTGTATGCGACCTCAAACCATGAGCGGAGGAATCGTCCGTTGTCTGCGGTTGCAAGCCCTTGTGTAGGCTTGCAGACCGCAGACAACGGACGATTCCTTGAGAAGGTTTCGTATATTGCCTCTGTACCCCAAAAACTAATAGGTTGTCCATCAATTGAATGAAAGCTATTTTGAGATACAATGAAAGCCCAATTACAATCATGATTAGTAATTGCTTCCTTTGCTAATTTCTCTTTTTCTATGGAATTTCTTGTATCAAATACGCTTATGTACAAACCTTTTACATCCGATAGATGCTTACCCAATACAAATGTAGCAGACTTAACTTTTTCTCCCCCAATCTCTGCAAAAGCATGTGGGCCGAGATGTATAAGAGAATCAATATGAATGTCCGATGACAATAGATTTGTTCTAAAATCTTCATAGGTAACAGTAAACATCCAACTATCTTGGTTAATCATACCAATTTTCCCACCATGTGCGCAGAAGTCAATACTACGCTCCATGAATGTAGCCATGCAATCTCCTTTTGTATTAGGATACTGAATTTCAATGTATGATTTTAATGAATCACCCTTTCCTTTACCAAGATACGGTGGGTTGGTGACAACGCAATGATAAGAGCGTGACAGATATTCCGCCTGAGTTTTCATCAGCTTCTGCTGAGTTCCGAAGATGCCTTCTTCAACGCTAATCGCATTTGATTCTTCCGGCGTGATTTTAAGGAGCGAGCCTATCGTGTCAAGATGTTCCATCTGCCATACCAATGATTTAGCAGGCCATGATCCGGTTGATGCAATAGTCTCATGGTCGATGGATTGCAAAGCTATAACATTAGGTCCAACCGGGTTACGGAGATAGCGGCGATAGTAGTCGCGGGCCTTCATTGTCAGCGCAAAGCTTGCCAACTGATAGCAACGCGGGTCTATGTCAATACCGAAGAGATTGTTCTGAAGTATCAGTGTCGGAATCTCCTTTTTCTCTTTACCCTCCTCCTCATACATCTTTGCAAACAGGTCGAATGCGTACACAAGGATATGTCCGCTGCCCATGCAAGGGTCGAGAAACCGTATGTCAGATGCCGATTTAATGTCATTCGGTATTGCATCAATTTGTCCTTCTACCTGAGCAATATAATATGGCATTTCTTCAATGAGCCTGCTTTCTGGATGCAGAGCCATCCAAATACGACCAAGACTGTTCTCCACCATATAGCGGACTATCCAATGAGGCGTGAACAACTGGGTTGCAGCTGCCTGTTCCTCGCTGTTCAGTCCTCCGCGACGCCATTTATTGCGCTCCGCTTCATTCTTCCTATCAGTTATATAAAACTGATAGAGCCACCCCATAATCTCTACATTCTGGCAATCTTCTACCGACATACCTTTACGAATGTCTGTAACGAAGCTTTGCTCAGAGAGTAAATCATCCGGGAGGAGAAGTTCTGTATAATCCGAAAGATGCTCAAAGAGGAAAGGCATTGTCTCATAGTTTTTCTGACAGACGGCGATAAGCAACCGACGATACAATGCCGCTCCTTCAAGAAGTTTTACTTCCGGAGTGAGTTTCAAGGAATCATCGAATATTCCCGCCATAGCGTCTTCGAGAATCTGGGGACGAGTCTGTCCCTCTCCCGGAGTGACTATCATGGGTGAGTTGAACTCCTTGGCATCCATATATCTGAGTGCCATGACGCGGTTGAACCAAGTGTAAGCGACTTCTTCTACAACGTTGGTTTCACCTCTTCTGTCTATCTCCTGGCGTAATCGCTTGATTTCATTCTCCCACCCACGAAGTTCCGCATTATCCGCTGTCAGCAGATAATGCAGCTTCGTAGTAATCAGCGAGACGAGCTTTGCTCTTGTATTCTGGGCGAAGGTTTTAAGCCTTGCAGTATTGATTGGCATTGCTGTTTAAAAACTATTAGTTTAACATGATGCTGGTGTCCTCGTCAATCAGTTTCATCAGACGTGTACGAAGAGCGGCGAGGTAATCATCCACATCTTCTTTGGTTTCAAGCATAGTTTTTTGGTAGTTTACAGCAAAAGCCTTTTGCTTATTGACAGCCCGTCTAATAGGACGTGAGGCAGATGAGGAAGCCGATGCCGATGATGAGGTTCCGGTGGATCCGGTTCCCGATGAAGCCGCGGTGGATGCAGCAGCGGCTCGGTTAGCCTCGTCAACCCAATGGTTGATAGTATCGAGGCATGTATTGTAACGGTCAAAAACCTGAGCCGAATAAGCAATCAAGTTACCTATGAATCGTTCCTGCCTTACACCTTCCTCCATCGCAGTGAAGATAGTCTCTATCTGTCGAAGCTGATCCGGTTTAAGGGATTCATAAGCCGGAAGTGCTTTGACTGTTTCATGTTTAGAGGATATTTCAGCAAGAGCCCTTGTCCGTTCTTCTTCCTGTCTGCGAGAAATTTCCTCGTTGACCTTGGCGCGCGTAGACTTAGCTTCCTCCATACGCTTCCAAGGCTCCGGACTTTTGTGAATATCCGTCAAAGTAGTCATGAGAGTCGGCTCGACGTATGTAAGGTTTGCCTGATTACCCGTCAACAACTGATTGAGGTTGCTGAAAATTGAGAACTGAGGAGAATCGATAAACGTTAGTATCGGTTCAACTTTATCTTCCTTTGTGTCGATTGCATCTTCAATTTCCTCCTTCTTACTATATAGTCCCGGATATACAAGCCTTGACAGTTCAGTAAGAGCAGTGATGTATCCGGCGAGAGGCTCTGCGAAAGCATAGACGTTGTTTCGTGCAGCCTCTCTTGCGTTCTGAATTTCAGAGTTAAGTCTCTGAATAAAGGCTGTATGCACCTCCCTTGCGCCTTGCACCATGCATGTCTCATCGTCAAAAAGGTCGCGATAGAGCTTTTTGAGAGTGGAGATTTGCGATTGGGATATGGTCTCCTCCACATCTACAATGAGAGTCTGACGAGAGTTGCTGTTAGTGAGCGAACGATATAAATCACGTTCGTCAACAGTGTTTCCACCACTCCGGAAGGATATTCTGTCAAGCTTGTAGAGCTTGACGAGAACGCAGAGGGTTGCCATCTCATACCAACCGTAGGTGCCACCTTTGAAATCCTTGACCAATTCACCGACAATGGAGCGGATACTTAGATTCTTGTTACGGTTGACTTTGTTGAAAACCTCTGTCATCGCAGCATCCATTGTGCCTCCCCAGAATCCGGTGTTCTGCTCATTGATAATTTGTTTGAGCATATCATCGTCGAAATCCACATCAATCATTTCAAGATTGATATAGACTTGCTTGATAAGCTGGGTCATGCCTTCAACAAGACGGGCTTTTAACTCAGAAGCGCGGACATTTATTTCCGTACCATTGAGGAAAAGTCGGGCAACTTTGGTTCCTTCCGTAAGGCGTGTAACGATGTTTTCACGGCGGCGGCGGTTGATCTGTCTTTTATCTGCGATAATTTGCTGACGGTATGTGCCGTCATCTCCGGAATTGAAGAGTCGGGAAAGACAACTGTCGGCTTTCTTAAACATTGAAAGATCCTCCGGCAGATACTGGTCGGGCGGGAGAACGACACACAAATGACCGGGATGCTGGAAAGAGAAGGTCTGCATCGCCTCGACATCTGTAATGTTAAGCCCGGAATTGGGTGTAACGAAATGGATATTGATATCCGATTCGCCACCGCCATCCTTCTGGTCGTCAACATAACGTCCGAAACCGAACACCTTTTTCGGTGATAAGGATATTTTATTGTCCGAGAATATCTCGTCACGGAACATCTTCATCAACTCGCGGCTTACGGCATCAGGACTCAGTTCCTGATTCTTGATCTCATTCTCGATGTCTTTTTCCTCGTTCGTCTGGAAATGATAATCGTCCTTCGCTCCTTTCTCGATATACGACTGGCGCATGAGCTTGTTGAGAGCCTCCTGAACCCGGGATCTGAGCTGTTGGAAGTCAGCATCTACCGTGGGTAGCAGTAGTTTAGTCAGATTATCCACAGTTGTAGGGAATCCTGCGACATATTTAAGAAGGAATAAGGTTTTCAGAACCTTAAGAGCAAGTTCGTCACCGAGAGTTCTTTCTGCCTGCTGAATGTCACTCCTGATTTTCGTCTGGAGCTGACTCTCTAACCCTTCATACATATCACTGAACTGAACAATACGGGTCATGTCGCAATCTTTGTAGAGATTTGCAACATCATGGGCAATTGCCAAGAGTGACCGTTCACCGACCGAGTTCTTCTCTCCGGCAAATGCGTTATTCTTGCTCAGGTTTATGATACTCTGCTGTATGAGATTCAGCTGATAGTCGACAAACGGGAAATTGATCACGAAGTCGTCGGCCGAGCGATAGTTGCTTTTGAACTGGCTATCCTCTCCGAATTGGAAAAGACTTCTCAGAATATTATGATGCTTCTCGTATTCATGCTCCAGTAATCCTTTTGCTTCGGGTGTTTTCTCCAGCAGACGGCGATGAACGACCTCGTCGGCGTTGGCACTAGTAAGCGTCAGTGGCTTAAATCGGGCCATAATACGTGAGAAGTCGTATTTCTGACGATTTGTCAGATCACCAATCACGGCATTCATGTCCATCTGAGATGTAACCATGATTGAGGCACGATTCAGGCACATATCACCGAGGCACTCCGCTATTGTCTGAAGGCTGAGCATGCGATGCACGTCATTGCCAATAAACTGTCCAACCTCATCGACAAAGAATATGAGGCGCGTACCGGAACGTTTATCAAGATAATCCTTGACTAACTTGACGAAACCGTCAGTGTCAATGGTATAATTGTCTATCTGTGTTTTGAGATTTGAGAGAGCCGTCGTTTGGTCAATACTTTCCATATCGGCGAAGATGGCGGCCAATTTATCAAGTTTGAGATAGATTGAGGGGCGTTCGGCAGTCCACTCTTTACCGTAACGAGAGCGATATTCCTCCTTTAGCCACTCATATTTCCCTTGGCTCTCGAAATAACGTTCAATCTCAGCGATGGCTGGTTTCTTTTCATCATAGCCCAGTCGCTTGTTGAACATCTTCAGGAAAATAGCCAGTACGGGATCAATGGCATTCTTTGCTATCGCATCCAGATTCTTCTGGATGTTGAAAAGGATACTGACCGTAGGAACTGAGCATGCATCCCTTACTGCTTTCTCAAGTTCAAAGTCTTGAGAACATTTTTTCGCAAAAATGCGGGCGCATTTTTCCCCATCGACTTCAAGATTATTCTCAAGCACATAGGAGAGAATCTTAAGCAGATGCGATTTACCGCTACCGAAATCACCGGAAATCCAAATACAATTGTTAGATCCATCCTGCTCCAAACCCTTAAATAAGTTAGGGAGTAACCCCGGACGCATAAGTTCAGCTGTAACGACAAACTCAGAGACCTCCTTACCTAAGTCCTTGTCGCTTTCTGCTTTTATAACACCATCAATTTCTCTTGTGATGTCTTGTGTATAGCTGTCTTGTTGTTTCATTATTGATTGGGCGTTAATTCATTAAGATTGATACCTCGATAGTAATTTTCATCAGGAACTAAACCGAATAGTTTAAGTTGCTGATTATTATAATCGCCGGGGAAAAAGAGTACCAGTTTACAATCATTTGTCAACTCGTCCATATTATTCAATATACCATGGGATCTGATGAAGGGATAGACATGTCCGACACCTGAAATAAACACATAGTCAGGATGATGTTTTCTAATAAGTTCCTGAAATTTCGGTATGATTACTGATGGAATATCGAGAACGCTATCTAATGTGGCGATCAAGTCATTCTTCGGAATTGATTGCTCATTTTCCGTTATCGCATCAAGAATTTCTTCTTCCTTGAGAATTTGAACGGTGAGTTCAAACAGATTGATTTTAAGCGTAATGATTCCTTTGCGGTCAAGCCGAGAAATGAGGCGGTCAATATGTTCCTCAATCTGAAGCTGATTATCAGGATTAAACGGTTGTATGAAGAGAGGTATCTCTCCACCCAATTTGTCTCCGAAATCTTTTTGACTCAGCAGATTGAAAAGGGTTTCAAAAGTTCTGTCTAAATCCATTTGCATACTGTCAATTCAATTTGCGAGACTTTCAATCTCGGAGTTGGAATATAGAAAAACAGCCAGGAGCAAGGGGTCGTCCTTAACAATAGCCTGCTCAACGGAGTTGTTTAAGTACGGTCGACGTATCAGTCCGGAATTTGTATCTTCAATCAGTTCCGTTTGTTCAAGAATACGAAACAGCACCTGACGCATCTTTCCGACAGACTTTTCTGTCACCTTTTCAAGTTCGGGATGTTCATATTTTTTTTCATTGAAAAATTCATTGAAAGATGTCTTTGAAATTTTTTCGTAGCGATTAAAATATGTATCTCGTACGATCTCATTAATGAAATCGTAAATGAAACGGTATGCCTTACAGATAGCCAAAAGAACCATTTGTCGCTGGATGGCGACCGGAGAATTTACCAGAAGATTGATTTCATCGGACGTCAGACATTCCAATCTCTGCTTTATCAAAGCAAAATAACGTGATGTCGACGACAATTTCTCCTTTTGCATGACATTCTCATCAAACACACGCTTCTTAGTGGTAGCCCAATTGCCGTCGCACTCCATAAAAACCTGTGCGATAGCATGAGTTTCCATCAGCATTGCTGCGCCAGCCGTGAAGGAAAGATTATATGTGATGGGATTAGTCATGAGTTGGATTTAGTTAAAGTTTTGTCGGTTCTTACTAATTCATCTAAAGAAACTTCCAATAATTCAGCAATCTTTATAAATGTTTCTATAGGAGGCTGACAACTATTAGTACACCACTTGGAAACGGTAGTAGTTGCACAATTCAATTGCTCAGCGAGCCATTTGTTGGTTCGTCTTCTTTCTGCAAGAACCACTTTAATTCGATTTATGTCTTTTTCCATTGTCAATTTCTTTATCTGGCAAATTTAATAATAAATTCCGAACTAAAACATAAAATCCTCTCAAAAAAAAACTCCAAACAAAAATAAATTGTCTTATTCACCACTTTATCTCAGCTGCTAGCAATCTACTGAGAGTTGACAAAAGTAAGCACATATATTCGAGAGATTGCAAGGATTCCACTTGACAATATTCCGGAGGATAATAAGGATGAACTAATATTCACACTGCCCCAGTTAGAATGGCTACAGTATAAACACACAATCACCCGCATGGCATCAGAGTCATACGGGTGATTGAATTTATGGAATGAAAAGTGCGGCGAACTCGGTCAGGCGACGGGTGTATAAGCCTTTATGTTTCTTGCCTTTGTAGCGGCAGTGGGCAGTGTAGGACTTGAAGATGTCGCGGTTGCCGGCTTTCAGTTTCTTCAGGACGGTGGATTTGTTGACTACCCCGGGACCGCAGTTGTATGCGAGTGCGCCGAGAAGAACGGAGTCCTTGCCATATTTGGAGTACATGGCGCAGAACTTGGCGAGGTCTTTTCGGAGCAACGCATCGGCTTGTGCTTCGGTGAGCTGGACGCCTCGGCGGTATGGCTCGCCCGGCTGAACCTGATGTCCGTAGCCGACATAGGGCCAGTGCTTCGGTTTGTGGAGCGTCTCGAATTTCTTGATTATCAGAACTGCCCGCTCAAAGAGCGGCAGCTCCATAATACTTCGTTTAGCGGCGAAAGCCGGCGAAGTGACCGTGACGGCCACTATCGCCATTAGGAATATCAGAATTTTTCTCATCGGATGATCGGGGTTACGGGTCCTACAATCGGTCCGATGATTCCGGGAGTATCGCCGCCGTCATCGTCACCGCTCTTGCCGTTGAACTCGAAAGTCTGCTCCCACGGCGTCGAGCCGAAGTTGTCCTCGATCACGATAAGGAACTTGTGGGCTTCCGAGGTGCGGGCGGTGTAGTTCAGACGGAAGGTCTTACTCTCCAGTAGCACACGGTCGTTGTTGACCAGCACGGGACCATCGACCAGTTTGAGGGTGCCCTGACCGTCATACTGGAAATATCGGATGGTATAGAGGGTGTTGGAATAGTTGCCCTCCGGCTTGATCTCGAAGCGCAGCTCCACGGTCTGACCCTTGACAATCTTGTCGCCGTAAGGCATGACATCGACTGTGAAGGGATAGGACTGCTGGACATCGAGGTCATCCGAGCAGGAGGTCATTGCGGATACGATTGCAAAGAGTGCAATCCAGAAGCCGAAGAAGCGGCCGGTGGTAAGGCGTATTCCGCCAAGTTTGTTGAGAATTGTTTTCACGTTTTTCAGAGTTTGAGTTTTGATGATTTTTTCGGATAAAGCGACATCAGGTAGTCGTTCAGATCCTTGTTGTCTGGATAAAGTGCCGACTTGTCCATGACCCTGTCGCCGAACTCACGCCGGAGTCTGGCGAGTGCCGCTCGACCGGCAGCGTCATTGTCCAGGTAGCACTGGATAACGGTATAGTCAGCCAGCGGCGTTATGGCTTTGGTAACATTGGCAACGGAATTCAGAACCACCGAGTCCATACCATCGTTAATGCCGAGCCTTTCAGCCGAAAGGAAGTCTATGAAACCCTCGAAGACATTGCACCGGGCATTGCCATTGGCTATATGGGTGATATGCTTCGGAGGATACGACCCTTTGAAGAAAGGATTCCTCAACTCGTAACCATGCGCATTGTTCTCGAAGCCGATGGCATAGTAGTCCTTGCCATGAAGCTGATAGTCAACTTGCACACAATATCGCTGGGCGATGTCACGGGGAATACCACGGTCAGCGAGGTATTTCAATAGAGCCGGAGACGTCAGCCGCGACACCTTCACATTCTCAAAGGTCGGTTCCTCGACAAACGGCGTTGGCTTATAGGGGTTCTTTGCTGTGGCAAAGCGTCTTTCAGACGATGAAGCGACCGGGAGGCGCATCTTCTCAGCGATGTAATCGGCCTGCCTCAAAAAGTCCGTTTCACCGGACATTTCTCCGGCAAGCGAGAAGATGTCGCCGCCCGCGCCCGTTCCGAAGTCATACCACACATTCTTGCGTAGATTGACATGGAACGACGGTTTTCTCTCACTGCGATACGGAGCGTGGAACCACAGACCTTTGCTGTCGCGTCCCGTCGGTTGATAACCCAACTGATTCAGGAACTCCACGAGGGAAATTTTCTTGATCTGGTCGATGTTCATAGGCGCATCTTCCGTTTCGGTTTATCCGTTTCCTGTTTGGATGGCTCTTTCGGCTCCTGACGGATGCTGACTTTCCGGATATTCGACATTTCTCCGGCGATATACATATTCAGTTCACGCATATTGGCGGAGCCTGTCATCTCATACGCAAGGTCATATAAGCCGCCGTATGCTCCGGACTTGGTATCGCGCCAGAGGTTCGTCTCGATGTTGATTACCATTGTCGGCTCACCCTTCGGGTCATACGGAGCCTTGTAGATACGTAGATTGCCGTCGGCACCCACGGGATGTTCCTGTCCGAGTGCCTTCATAAAGTCAGTGAGCCTGATTTTACGGATGTCAGGTGTCACCACTTTTGGTTCCAGGGGCTGTCGCACCTTAGCGTAAAGTTCCTTGCCATGCTCATAGTCGTTCATGTACTTGATTATGAAGTCTCGCGGATCCGTGTAGAGCTTCGGATTCATCTTCAGTGCGGCAAGGTCGATGATGTCTCCGCTTTGGTCGCTGGCATGGTCATACCACCGGTTAGTGTTGGTATCGACCACCAGCATAGGCTCCGGGTCGTCACGCTGAGGCGCATAGTAGAGCTTCATGTCCTCGAAAGCCTTTACAGGTTTCTCACCGAGAGCAGCCATGAACTCCGTCAGCGGAATATTGGCAATGTCATTCTTTGTGTACCGCATAGCCTAAAACTGGTATTTGAAGTGAATGCCGTAGGCGAACAGGAAATGTCCGGTATCGTTGCCGAAGATGAACTTCTCTTTAAGATGGGCACCGAGTGCCACATGGTCAGAAAGATAGAAATCCGCCGAAAGAGTGACGGCACCGCCATAGATGAAGGCGTCTTTTGCCTGAATGGTCGAGCCGTCGCGTAGAATGCTCTCGCCCCAGTTGACTGTCTCGTATCCTGCGAGAGCCGACACACCGCCATAAAGGTGAAAAGTCTGAGAGTAGTCGCTGACGATACGGAGATTATAACCGACCTCGCCTGTAAACTGAGCCACGGGGATGCGACCCTTTTCTCCGTAAGGCTTGTATGTCTGGAGGTATTCACCACCGAAAGACCAGGTATTGGCGTTGTTGCCCTTGATTACCGAGTAGAATACTCCGAGGTTATAGCCGCAGTTGCGGGAGTTTCCGGTATAGAAACCGTTAACCATATCGGCGCGAACTTCGACCGCCGACATTCCGGGGAGATTACGCTGGGCGAATGCCTTCCCTGCGAACAGGGAAAGCACCGCCACAGCGAAGATTGAAAGAATCTTCTTCATGGGCATTGGATCTACTGGATGGATAACTCGTCGATTACATTGGCTCTCACGATATCCTCGTTATCGACCACGAAAGACTGATGGCGGCCGCCTTCCTTCTCGGCGACCTCAATAACGAGCTGCTTGTCGTCAGGGATTGTGAATTTCTCCAATGCGAACACTATGCGTTCGGAAGACTTGCCATGCACCACCGTCACATAGTTCTGGGCACGGAGAGGTTCAAGTACCTGCTCCTGCATAGCGGTTCGCTTGATGACCTTCTTGTCCACAATCTTGAAGCTCACATAGTCGATGTCGAAAGCGATGTTGGAAGTATTCTTCAGTTCAGTGTGGAAGTAAAGAAGTCCATTATTGGTGTGGATGGATTTCAGAAGGAACTGCACCCCGAAACGCTTTGAGCCGATATGCTTTATCTCACGCTTGTTCTGCTTGTAGATTGACTTCATAATCAACTTCACCAGCACCGGCGACTCCTGACCGAGTTTCTCCAGATATATCTCCTGCGCGTTGTTGGGACGGTTCACGGATTCTCCGTCATGGAGGAAGTCGGTCATCTCAATGCTCAGAAGCAGAGGCTCTTTGGCAAATTTTACGTTGAAGGTATAGTAGCTTCCATCATCGGTGATTACCGACAAGTTGGTCTCCTGCTTGAACGACTTGAAGGCGGATTTGACACGCAGCACGTTCTTTGCTCCGTCGGCGAGCCCAGCCACAAGGTTTTCGTTGCCGAGGTCCACATAAACGACCTCCGAGGGGAAGATGATGTGGGTAGTCTTCTCGAAACATACCTCTAAGGCATGAGGCGGAATCATCCGGTCAAAGCCCACTTTGCGGGTCAGACCGTCGAACTTGTCGCCGTCGGTATAGTTGGAGCCGTACACCTCAATGTCATGTTCCGCGATGGACGACACGTTGTTATCGGTGTTTTTGGGCGATTTGGCGTTGGCAGCAATGGCCACTCCGAAGAGTGCCACTGCCGCAACGAAGATTTTTGTGATTGTTTTCATTCGTTGTTGTTGGGGTTGGTTGATTACTGCTCGTTCTGCTTGAGCATGATTTTGTAGCCGGATTTCAGATGTATCTTGGGTGTCCTCAACTTTTTATTAAGGTATTGAGAGACACCGTTGATGAGACCTTTGCCGACATCTGAGGCGAGCTGCGCACCGGCGTTGGTGGTCAGGTTGATGGAACTGCCCATCGTACTGCCCATGTTGGCGCCGATTTCATGGAGCGCATCGCTCTCCATAGAGTTGGGAATATTTATGCCTTCCTGACCGTCGGAGTCATAGACCGATAGGTCAACCTCCATGATACAGCCGAGAGCTTCGATAGACTCGACCTTGATTTCAAGACGCTCACCCTGCAACCGCGCCGCTCCCACCACGGTGGTATTCTTCGGCAACAGTGAGTTGCCTATCCACATAGGTTCGAGCGTGCGAAGCCTGACGCTCTGCCCGTCGGTAATAGACTGGTCAGAGGCTACACAGGCTGAAATGGTGTTCTTGAAATTCGTGCGCTTGGTTCCGACAGCGGTAGAGAACGCGCGGGCATTATCGGCTGAGGCACTGAGAGAAGACACGACATTGCGGTTCACCTGATTGACAGGCATGACCTTACGTTCCTTCTCCGGTTCATCGACAATCACTGCCTGCTGACCGCTGCCGGTCCCCAGATACTGAGCCGCAAGCTTATAGGACTGTTCCATAAGTTCCATCTCGTTGGGCTGCCGGACCTGTTGTTGCGCCATCAGGTTTTGTGCCTCCAACTCGTCGATACGGGCTTGAAGTTCCGCAACCTGCGTAGCTTCGGTGTTCTCCGGGATGAAGAAGTCATCGAGCGATGCCTGTACCTCCTGATATGCCAGATTTGAAGCCTCCACCATATTGGGTTGAGTATCTTTCCGCACTTTGGGAACAGAATCCACAAGCGGGATACTTTCGGCTGTCACATTGATTGTATCCTTCTGTGTTGCGTAGGCGTCTCGCTTGTCGCTGACAATCTCTTTCGCGTCAGGTTCCGGCATATTTTGGTTGAAACCGCTTGTCTGGGTAGCGGCTCCGTCGCCAAAACTGTCGAATATCAGCCACAGGATAATGCCTGTTGTAAGGAACATCGCAGGGAAAGCCACGAGATACTTCATCCGCATCTTCCGCTCCGCTTCGGTAGTGGGTCTTCTGAGTTTATTCCATAGCGTTTTCAGATCCATAGAAAATTTCCGGTGTTGGTTTGTCGCCCTTTTCGGGCATCGGCATCTGTTTTATGGTGCCGAAGTCGGGATTGCTATGCACCCCGTTATAGATGTTATAGATTGACTTACCGAAGACAAAGAGAGCGAGAAGGGCAAACAGTACGAAAGCCACAGCCACGACCCTGAACCGCTTCTGCGGGGGTATGTCGTCGCATTTGCGACGAACATACTCCACCGCGCTCTCTTTGCGGCTGGACACCTTATTATAAAGGAGTCCGATTTTCTCTTTCAGAGTTTTGAACTTCATTTCTTAATTGTCAGTATATCTTTGTTTTCAATTACGGTAAAGTTCTCGATGATGAATCCGTTTGGATTGTCGTCGGAGCGACCGGAGTTCTTCAACTTGCAGCTGCTTACCAGCGACCTTTCGGTGACATTGCTCTGGCGGATAATCATCTGCTTTGCGTAAGTCCTTACGTCATAGGGATAATTGGTGAAGTTTACCACCACGCTATCGACCTTCAGCACCTGATTGATATTGCCGGCGATAATGCGGTTGTAATATCCCTGTTCCGTGAAGTCCCGGTAGTAGTTGTAGGCACTTTTGTCGGCGAGCAACAGGGCACGGCTAACATTATGCTCGATGGCTGACTTTTCGGGCGAAAGCGTGAAGAACAGTTCATGGAAACGGCGCACGTGTTCGCGGGCTTCTGCCGGACGGTTCTGCTCCATATCCTGCGACAAGGCAAGCATCAGGGACTTGCCATTGTCGAGGACATAGATTTTCTCGCGTTGTTTTTCGGCGAAGTTCAGAGAGAGCACCACGGAGGCGACAGCCACCACAGCGCAAAGACTCACGAAGACAACTCCGAAAAGACGTATCTGCCGAAACGACGACTCGATGTTTTTCAGTGATTTGAATTCCATTTTCATATTACTTCAGAAGTTTTCCGACACGGCCTGCCACGTTACCAGCCGCAGATCCGGCGACACCTGCAATGGCTGAACCGCCCTGCATTCCCACGGAGTTGATATGTCTGCCATAAGCACCCATACCACCGCCAGCCTGAATAATCCAACCTGCCACAGTCGGGATTGTGAAATATCCTATGATACCTATAATCATAAATATCGTGTAGCAAGTATTTGAGCTATCGAGGTTTACATTGGGGTTGTTGGTCAACTCGGATATGTCGTTCTGGAGCATCAGAACCTGTATCTTCGCCAATATCGTCGAGAACAGGTCCGCCACCGGTAGCCATAGATATGTCTGTATGTATCGCTGAATCCACATCGTCATGGTTGACTGGAACCCATCCCACACCGATATGGCAAAGGCAATCGGTCCGAGTATCGCCAGGACTATGAGGAAGAATGTCCTTATCGTGTCGATGGTCAGCGATGCCGCCTGAAAGAGCATCTCCAGCAATTCCCGAAAGAAATTCTGGATTGCCTTCTTGACTTTATACATACCACGCTCGATATACATTCCTGCGGCGGTGCCAATTTCCGTCACTCCAAGCTCATCTATCTGCCGGTCAAACTCAGCGTCATCCACGAGGTAGGCTGTCGATGGGTCATTCATCATGGCCTCATACTCCAGCCGGTCTTTCTCCTCGCGGTAATGCTGCATGTCGAGAGTCTGACCTTCGAGCATCGTCGCCGTTCCCTGAACAATTGGCTGCATCACAGAATTGATGGTGCCGAGCACGATTGTCGGGAAGAACATGATGCACAGTCCGATGGCGAAAGGACGCAACAGAGGGAACACATCCACCGGCTCGGCGGCGGCAAGCGATTTCCAGATACGCACCGCCACATAGAACAGTGCGCCGAGTCCGGCTATCGCCTGAGCGACACCTGCCATGTCGCTGCACAGCGGCATCATCTCGTCATAGAGGGAGCGGAGGACAGTGTGCAGGTTGTCAAAATCTATCGCGCAAAGCATAGATGTTACCAGTATTTTTCAGAGCCGTCACCATAGAGGTTGATGACGCGCTGGGTATCAGCCTTCTTCTTTGCCCGCAGGTATGACACGGAGATGTTCTTGTTGGTGTAGTAGGCTGTAAGGTTCTTCAGCCTTTTCATCTCCTTGTAGCAGTCATCCACAACGTCCATACGGTCTTTGTCGGTCATCGAGAGAGTCGTGATATTGACTACCTGTTTCAGATCCGTCAGCACCCCGTTGGCTTCTTCAAGAATCCTCGTGTAGCCGGAGGCGATGGCGGAGAGCTCGGCACTTGTGAAGTTCGGGTCAGTCAGCATCTTCTGGAAGTTGTTGACGTAATATCCGGAGATATTGCCGAGCATCAGGATTGTCTGCTGTACCTTACGGGCGTCGCGTACAAGATTGTTTACCGATTGAAGGGCATCATAATACTTCTTCGCCTGCTGGTAAATTTTCACGGTTTCCTGAAAATTTTTCACCATGTTCGTTGCCGTCGTTGACTCCTGAACGAGTGACTTGGAGTTGTTTACGATACTCTGGGCGATGTTCGACGGGTCGATGACCGTCCACTGGGCAGAGGCTCGGTTTGCTCCAAAGAGCAGAACCATAGCCACCACCGCGATGATTGTTTTGAGATGTTTCATTCGCTTTTGGAATTTAGACATTGATGACATTGTTGTCAGACTCCTTGGGATTGATGCTCTGTGCATCTTCGTTTTTAAGTGCCACAGCACCCGAGTCATAGAGGAAGATGCCGAGTGGTGAGATGAACAGTTCCTCGCCACTTTCGGTGATACCGATTGTGAAGCGTCCGGTGACCGTGTCAAACGTAGCGAGACGGTCATTGCCGGTAGGTTGGAGGATATAGATTCTATCTTTTCCGAGATAGCCGTTTTCGCGCACCTTTACAGTAGCGATTCCCTTGACATCCGAGAAGGACATCGTGATGTTCTTATCTTCTGAATACCAGTAGCTGTGTTTCAGATTTTTCAGAAAGTTTTGCATGAATTGTTCTGATTGTTTTGAAGTTTGGAATGTTTTGTCTTGACGACATAGCCAGATTGTGAAAATTGTCTGAGCAACAATCACAATAAGCATGATTAGCCACATATCTTTTGGGGTTAATGGGTTTCAGTTGAGTTTTGAGGCAAAACCTCCGATTATCTTTACTCCCACATAAAGCAGGAGTAAAGGGAAAGTTATTAGAGCAAGGATGCCGACGAGTAAGCCGGCAAGTATCAGCCACAGGATATAAAGGACTTTCATAACGGTAGCCATTGAGCGAGATGATGAGCGATGTTTGAAAGGGTCTCTGCCACAAACGGTTTGGCAAATACCACCATTCTATATGCCGCTACAAACGCTACAGATAGAATGGCTATTCCAATGAGAAAAAGGATTGCCCCTATCAGCACTCCCAGTATCGGATGGAATATTTTGGGTATCTTCATATGACACCCGCCCTTCTCTCATTGGCGAGCAACCGTATTGCCGCCTCAACGCTGCCGCCGAGTTGGGCGGCTTTGTTCAACACCTGAATCTTCTCCGTTTCCTCGGTGGTGTAACAGAGATATTCCTCGGTAGATACCTCCGTGGCATATACGGCAGACTGCGTTCCGCCAAGTCCAATCCACACCTCTTTATAGAGTCGGTTGAGATTGTTCGCCATATTGATACTGAGTATCTGGCTTTTCTCCTTGTCGGTCAGACCGAGCAGTTCCTGAATCTGGTCGAAGCGGTTCATGTACTTGCGCTGGTCGAGGAGTATCTTGCAGTCGGAGTTGTTGATGATTGTCTCCTTGACAATCGGCGACGATATTATGTCATCAACCTCCTGAGTCACCACCACAGCCTCACCGAAGTATTTGCGGACAGTCTTGTAGAGGTACTTCATGTACTCCGCCATGTTAGCCGAGGACAGTGCCTTCCAAGCCTCCTCACAGATAAGGACCTTGCGTATTCCCTTGAGTCTCCGCATCTTGTTGATGAAAGCCTCCATGATGATGATTGTCACCACCGGGAACAACTCCTTGTTGTCTTTAATCGAATCTATCTCGAAGACAATGAAGCGTTTACCGAGTAGGTCGATGTTCTCCTTTGAGTTCAGAAGGAAGTCAAAGCGACCGCCATGGTAATACTGGCGCAGGGTCGTCAGGAAGTTGTCGATGTCGAAGTCCTGTTTGTAGATGGGAATAGGACGTTGTGCCATTTCAGCACGGTATTCGTCACGCATAAACTCGTAAAACGCATCGAAGCACGGGACGATATTTTTGTCCGCCCTCATCTTGTCAAGGAACATCGACAGAGCCGAGCCAAGCTCGCCACTCTCCGTTTTGGTCACTCTGTCGTCCTCTGACTTCCAGAGCGTCAGGAGCAGCGTCTTGATTGAGTCCTTTTTCTCCACATCGAAAATGCCGTCGTCCGTGTAGAACGGATTGAATGAAATCGGGTTATCATCGGTGTAGGTATAGTAGATACCATCCTCGCCGTGGGTACGGTTGTGGATGAAATTACTCAGACCTTCGTAGGAGTTACCGGTATCAATCAGCAGGATATGTGCCCCCTGTTCATAATACTGTCGGACAAGGTGGTTGGTGAAGAATGACTTGCCGGAGCCTGACGGACCAAGAATGAACTTGTTACGGTTGGTAGTGATACCGCGCTTCATCGGTTCATCCGAGATGTCAAGATGAATCGGCTTACCCGTGAGACGGTCAACCATCTTGATGCCAAAAGGCGAAAGACTGCTCCGGTAGTTGGTTTCGGCAGTAAAGAAGCACGCTGCTGGTTCGATGAACGTATAGAACGATTCTTCCGCAGGGAAATCAGCCTCGTTGCCAGGCATTGCCGACCAGAACAGTGTCGGGCAGTCGATGGTGTTGTGCCGAGGCATACAGCCCATAGTCGCCAACTGACCGCCGACATCATTCTTGATGCGTCGCAGTTCCTCTGTGTCATCGCTCCACGCCATCACGTTGAAGTGGGCCCGGACTGAAGTCAATCCGTAGGAATGTGCCTCATTGAGATAGCGGTCTATCCACTCACGGTTAATGGCATTGCTTCGGCTATACCGCGAAAGAGAGTTCATGTTCCTTGCCGTTTTCTCGAACTTCGCCAAGTTCTCGTCGTGGTCATCAATCAGTATATACTGATTGTAGATGTGGTTGCAGGGTAAGAGCAACCCGACGGGACTTGCAAACGAAAGACGGCAGTCGCTCCGGTCAGTCGATAACCGCTCATAACGGTTGTCTGTGCTGACCTTCGCAGGAAGATCATCCGTGTCGGAGAGAGTATGCAGACATAACATCTTGTCGCCAATCCTCATTTGTTGCGCCGATAAGTCTATGTCCTCTAAGCAGGTTACATCCTCCATCGAAAGGGACATATACTTCTCGATAAGTCCGGAAGTTTTGTCAGTACCGACCAACTCATCGTCACTCATGCGACGCAGCCGGATATAACCGGTGTCATTGATGATGCGCTCGAACTGCTCCACCGATTCCATGAACTTGACAATCATCTCGTGATTGAGTTCCTTCGGCGTCAACCGTCCACGGCAGAGCGTCGAGAAGTTGCTTTGCTGACGCGCCCTTTCCTTTGTTGTCTTGGTAAGGAAGAGGTAACACCGGTGGGACAGGTACGGACGCTCGTTGAAGTGGCGTTCAAATGAACGGTCGAGAAAAGAGAGGTCATCCTTCTGGAGTTCCGGCTTGTACCGCTCAGACACGAACCAGTCCTGTTTATGTACTACCGAGTAGTGAGGCAGGATCTTGATTGCCTTGCACCATGCTCCATGCATGGCTTCATACTCCTGCGAGGTGACGGTGAATAGTTCCGGCAGAGCAACCTCGAAAGCGACTGTAATGTCGGCATCCTTACTGATTATGCAACCATGTTCGACTGCGAGAAGCGGCAGCTTCGACTCCAGTGTTGTGGCTTTAAGTGTATTTCTCATTTTCGTCCTTTAATCAGTTTGTTAAGGCGCAGGCGGTTGATTATGTAGCGTGGATGATATTTCACAGCGGCTAATTTCATCAGACCGTGTTCGCCGTACTTGGCATTGAGATGGAAGGTGAGCCAGACAAGGGCTGAGGCGGCAGTTACACCGAACCCGATGCAGATCCATTGGGAAACGCCCGCGATATACATGATGACGAACACCACGAACAGGGCGAGCAATCCTCCTGCGAAGATGAACAGGTACTGCGCCTTCAGACCCTTGTACTCCACCGACCGTCCTATGCCTTTGTTAATTGCATACTCGGCCATTGGCTCAGATGATTAGAGGAAGAATGAGCGGAGGATGGTGGCGGCGACAATCAGGAAGATACACGCGCCGAACCACGATGCGGCAGTCTTGCTTGTGTCGGGGTCGCCGGAGCTGAACTTGCCATAGACCTTGACGCCGCCGATAAGACCGACAACGGCACCAATGGCATAGATGAGTTTCGTCCCTGGGTCGAAATAGCTGGAAATCACAGAGGTAGCCTCGTTGATGCCAGCCATGCCGTTACCGGCGGCGAAACACTGGGCGACAGATGCAACAGCGAAGAGTGCGAAGAGTGCGCGCTTGGCACCTGCCGAGCGCAGAATGTTTTTGAACTTTCTCATGTTTCAATTCTTGGACTGAGAGGGTTTGCGAAGAAATTCCATTCTGAATCGAGGTGCGGGAGCTTCTTTTGCCTCCGGCTCAATTACCGGTTCGGCTTTTGGCTCAGGCTTTTCCTCTTTCTGCTTTACCACCGGCTCTTTCTCCGGGACAGGTTCGGCAGTTGGTGTTTCAGATTCGGGTTCTTCCTGACGGAAAGCCTCGTCGTTCATCTCGACTTTCCGATGGCACTCATACAGTTTCTCCAGCAGAGCGTCGGGTAGACATCCGCTAAACTGTGTGCCGTCAACCGTCCTAAAAACATTCATTGCAAATTGCAATGCGCCAACGGGCTGTTGTTCGCCAGACTGCAAAATGTCTGACGCTTTTGTGATTGAATCGAAATCGACACCGCTTGCCAACGGATTGGGAGGGGCGACAGTGTTGTCCTCTCTTTCGAGCTGCGCCTCTTCATCACGGTGGTCTTCCCATGCCCGTGCCTCTCTTTCGGGAGACATTCGTTTGGGAGGTACCGAAGTTTCATCCTTCACATCAAATTCTGCATCTTTCTCATCCATCAGGGTTTCCACACAGTCCCTGATAGGTTTCACAACCTCTTCCATCATCGCCTTGAGGTCTGCCACAGAGAAATTGGACAGACCTACGGCATCATCGGCTATTGCCGGACTGATGGTTTGAGCTACTGATTCTTTTGTCTCCGTTACCGTGGACGGAGGCGGAGCGGGAGGCGCATCTTCGTTTTGCGGTTTTTCCGCAGGATACTGACCTCGTCGGTTCATATACTCGTTGAGCAGGACGACCACAATGGCCTGTGCCACGATAGCGCCGATGATATACATCCATATCATGCAGTGTTTCGTTTTGAATCGTTTGTCATCTCATTGATGAGATCGGCACAAGTGTCAAGGTGGTCAAGCAGGATTGCCTCTACATACGACCCCATTGTCGGGCGGTCGCCATCGACATCCAGCACGATTCTTTTCAGTCGCTTGCCGAGTTCGGCGGAGATATAAATCTCCCGCTCCTTACGGTTCACTTTGTCACCCATCAGGTATTTTGCCTGATACTTCTTGGCATTGAGCGAGATACCATCCATTGCCGTTGAATCGGTATCCGAAAGATAGGATGCGGCAGTAAGTTCTGCTATCAGTGTTTTCACATCCTCTTCTTCAAGATGATAGGCCACTATATTCTGGACATACATACCGACGGAGGCTTTATCGCCGCCGATATTAGTGACTATTCTCTTGAGTCGCTGCCATAGCGACAGAGTGCATCCTACATATTTGTAGGGTTTTAGAGAGTGTCCGGCGAAGAAGGTCTCTTGATACGAGCGTTTTACCTCGTCGGAATAGCCGGTGCCGTCAACATTGACTTCGGTACCGGGGTTCGCATTGGGAATTGCGGTCATTTGAATCTGTCAAGACTTTTCTGTTTGCGTTGGTCTATGAGACCTGCTATGTCTTTTCGATAAGTGGAAAAATGATGTTCAAGGATGTTCCACACATAATTGCCAATCGTCATATTTTTGCCCGTTTTGGATCTGATAGCCTGAACTATCTCTCGGAGGCAGATAAGATGGTCGATTGTCAGATAAACCTTCTCGGTCTTTTTATCATCCGTACCACCTCTTAAAAAGGTATCTACGAATGAATCCGGGAAAGGCTGCAACTTCTGTGTAGATGCCTTCGGCTTTTCAGCCGTAGAGCCTTCATCAACGCCTTTCGGACCCGTCATGGGTTCGGGTGCGACATCATTATCCATGGGAATATCCGCAAAATCGGGAGTTACGGGTTTATAGCCTGCAAGAAAATCTTCACCAAGTGGTACTTTGGAAATTTTCTTAGCCATTGCGTATTCCTGTCAGTTCCAGAAATTCTTCGGCAAGGTCATCTATTCCGCTTCCTTTGATTGTATAAGGTGATGGAGGAAAGACTGTGCTTCGGAAAACCTGGTGCTTCGGATTGCATGAGAGTTCCTTCTTGAAACGGACGCTTGCAGGTATGGTTGTCTTCATCGCTTCAAGGCCGATTGACTCCATGAACTCGTCGTAAGCTGTATAAAGGTCTGTGCGCTCTCTTGCGTCAACTTTGTTCCACAGAATCTTCACTCCTTTAAGGTTGCCATATCCCATCGTCATAAGACGGTCGTGGATAAACTGGCAATATCCAAGAGTGCTTTCTATATCATACTTGCAGGCTGTCATCGGACAGAATACATAGTCGCAGTTCGATATTATCTGTATAACATTAGGGTTGTTCATCGTACCGGGGAGGTCGAGGAACAGGACTTGTGTGTCATTCTCGCCATTGAGATACTGACGCACCCGGAACATGGTTTCTTCCAGAGGGATCTTCATAATGGCGTAAGGCTGAAGACCGGTTCGGGTCAACAATTCATGCGCCATCACTGCCAGATGCTCTGTCTCGCTCACGGTCTTTAACTCGCGGTTGCGTTCTCCTATAAGACTGTGCTGTGGCGAGTCACAATCCATGATTGCAACCTTGATGCCTTTCTCATAGTAGAGATAGCTGGCGAGTAACACCGTGAGGGTTGATTTGCCCACTCCTCCCTTCTGGTTGGAGAAGGCAACAACAATGGTGTTGCTCATCGGAATGTTTTTGAGGGTGAAACAATGGTCGGCAACATTTGCCACGACGTTTCGGCGACTGCCGAAATCGGGAGATACCATCCGCAGACGGTAGGTAGGACTATCAAAGTGTTGAACAATCGGACCAAGACAAAATGACCAGACAACACACAGTGCCGGATGCGGATCAAGCGATATAGCGGATTCATATCCAATCAGCTTGATAGCCCGCTATTGGGTCAACTATATGGACAGCCAAATGTATGGTCAACTGATTGCTTAACTAATCAGATAGCCCTATAACTGGTGAGTCAGATAACTGTTTAGCCAATCGGATAATCAGCCAACAAGTTAGATGGCTGGTTAGCTATATAGCCAATTAGCTATATGGCTAATTAACGGGATGGCGAATGAGCTGATTAGTCAGCCAACAGGAATATAGACCGGCATATTCCCATAAACTTCAATAGTTAGTCAGCTATCCGGTTAACTATCCGGAAAGTTATCTGTCTGATTAGCTGGATAATCAACATTATAGTTGGCGAGCCAACACATTATCCGGCCAATCAATGAATTAGTCAGTCAATTAGAAAACCAAGGGCTAAGACTGATTTTCAAGGATTTAACCTTGTGGTTGATGCCTCATAGCTTAGGGAGCGCGTGCTCCGGCTATTTCAGCGCGGCATTCTTGCCGAATATATGCCCGCCTATTATATGTATGCAGGCGGTAAACGGCGACCGCGTGCCCGCGTCATCCTTTCGGCCTGAACACGGGGGCTTGTCGATCATTTACGCTGCAAAGTTAAGGGCATTTCATCAGTCATTCCAAATTATTTCGGGGGTGTTCCGTGATATTCCGTTTTGGTTCCGTTCTTTTCCGCGACGGGGGCGCGGCAGCCCCTTCAAATGGCAGTAACTTTGCATCGTGCAACAGAGATAAAAAATCATGCTATCGCACACACCTTTATTATACGCCTGATGAAGACCGGCATCAAGGCAGAAAAACACAGGCTTGCCAGCCACTATATATTATATATAAGGTGTCTCATTCTTCCAGGTTACATCGTGTTCAACGGAACACAGCAAGGTGTCCGAAGAGTAACTCTTCGGATTTCGGGTAACTCCCGTTCCCACGAAATAACCTTGCCCGTGTGGGACATGGGAACACTCCAAAGTCGTGTTCCCCGGAAGATGCCTGCGGCGCATGAAAAGATAATCGCGTTGCGATAACAATCTCAAAAATCCCCAGAAAATGAAAGAATCATCAAAAGCGGGGCGTCGTCTGACGTCCTCCCCGTGTACGCATTGCGTCATGGTCCGGTTCGATGACATCGAATGGGACAATCTTTTACGAATGATGGAGAAGGCTGATGAAACATTCAAGGCTGTTTTCATCAAAAAATTTCTGTTCGGCAAGCCATTCAAGGTGCTTGTAACAGACAAATCGCTGGCTGTTTACTGCGCCAAGCTCTCGGAGTTTTTCGCCCAGTTCCGCACATTGGGCGTAAACTACAACCTTATAGTGAAAGAGCTGCGCACGGAGTTCAGTGAAAAGAAAGCGATGCAATATCTCTACAAACTTGAAAAGGCCACCATAGAGATGGCTAAAATCTTGGCTGAGGTCAAGGCTCTCACCGTCAAGTATGATGAGGTATGGTCGCAAAAATCTCTATAGGCAGCAGTCTATACGGAGCACTTGCCTATAACGGAGAGAAAATAAACGAGGAACACGGACGTGTATTGGGTGCCAATAAGATTGTGTTGCCGGCAGACGGCAATATAAATATTGGTGCGATGGCGGAGAACTTCAAGGCTTTTATGCCAAAGATGGGCAGGACAAAGAAGCCTGTTCTCCATATCTCACTCAATCCGCATCCCGATGACAGGCTCACGGATCAGGATTTTGAAATCCTTGCCCGCGAGTATCTCGACAAGCTCGGTTTCGGCGAACAGCCATACATTATATATAAGCACGAGGATATTGACCGGCATCATATCCATATAGTTACGGTCAATGTCAACGAGCAGGGCAAGCGTCTCGACCAGTCTTTCCTGTTCCGCAGGAGCAAGAAGATTACCAACGAACTTGAAGAGAAATACGGACTCCACAAGGCACAGCGGGAAAAGGTATCACCCGATACTCCCATTACCAAGATTGATCCAAACGGCGACATCAAGCGTCAGGTTCAGAATACCGTCAAATTGGTTGGTATGCGCTGGCAGTTCCAGAGCATAGGCGAATATAACGCCATACTCGGACTGTATAATGTCAAATGCGAATTGACCGACGGCAAGGTCAATGGCCGCGAATATCACGGTCTGGTCTATTTCGCAACCGATGACAACGGCAATACCATTGCCACGCCTTTGAAAGCCTCACGCCTCGGCAAATTTGCAAGCAGAACAGCCATCGAGAACAAATTTGAGCGCGACAAGGACAGAATCGACATTAAGCCGACTAAGCGACTGGTATCGGATGCTATGGCGGCCGCCACCGGAAAGGACGACTTCATTGCCAGACTCAAAGAGAAAGGCATAGACCTCGTGCTACGGTACAACGATGACGGTAGATTGTATGGCGCCACATACGTTGACCATAACAATCATGTCTCGCTTAACGGCTCCCGTCTCGGCAGAGAGTTTTCTGCAAATGCCCTTCACCTTTGGTTCAACGACCCGGCGGCAAAACCCTTGGTTCAGCCTCAGCCACGTCAGACTCAGGGACAGCAGATACCACATCCCAATGGCGGTCAGCAGTCTCAGTCAACTGGCAGTCAACAGCAATCCTCGGGCCCGGCTCCGAATCAGCAGACACAATCAGGTTCTCAGACCCAGCAACCTCAGCCAAGCCAACAGCGTCAGACTTCATCAAATTCTTACGACTTCGATTTCGACCCGGTATTGCCGGGACTCGGACTATTCCAGACTGGACCGGACTTCGATCCTGCGGAAGAAGCCTTCGCTCGTCGTGCGCGTAAGAAGAAAAAGAAGAAAGGACGCGGATTGTAAAAGTCATTCACCCTCAAAACAAACCGATAAACAATGTCCCAACAAGAAGATGATCTCAGGGCACTGGCGAAAATCATGGATTTTCTCCGTGCCACAAGCATCGTTCTGGTCATAATCAATATCTATTGGTTTTGCCCGGAACTACACCCGACTAACCCAGACGGTTTCTTTACCGTCGTCGATAAGGTGCTGAACGGTTTCGACCGTTCATGCCACCTGTTCAGATCTCAATATACCTCCAAATGGTTTGCACTCCTCCTTCTCGCTCTGTCATGTTTCGGCACAAGAGGAGTAAAGAACGAGGATATAACATGGCGCACCATCTGGATATTCCTCGGCATCGGCGTCGTATTATATTTCATGCCGAAGTTCCACTACACCTTATATATAATGTGTAGCGCAGCCGGATTCATCTGCCTGCTTATGGCGGGCAACTGGATGAGCCGATTGCTGAAGAACAATCTGATGAACGACGTATTCAACAATGAAAACGAGTCCTTCCAACAGGAGACACGCAAAATCAAGAATGAATACTCGATAAACCTCCCCACCAGATTCTACTATAAGAAGAAGTGGAATGATGGATGGATAAACGTGGTCAACCCCTTTAGGGCGACAATCGTGCTGGGCACACCCGGTTCGGGAAAGTCGTATGCGGTCGTGAACAACTTCCTCAAACAACAGATAGAGAAAGGCTTTGCTTTGTACTGTTACGGTGCGCCAGTCAAGGTAGTGTCTTAATAGTCCCTTTGGCAAGGATTAGGCAAGTGTTCTTTGAAAATGACCTATCATCACCGACTTATCTGTCCAACGAAAGACG
>NZ_CAJTCF010000050.1:0-29420 GCF_910574735.1 Duncaniella muricolitica
ATCTTCCGCTCGCAAATGCGCGGTGTCCGAGACCGCGATTTCTTCATCTTCCGCCTGGTCAAACTGTACGCTTGAATATTTAACACTTCGGTCTACTCAATTTAACATATGCACTGGAATTTCGGCTTGGGCCGTTATAGTAACCTTTCTCCGAAAAATCGGTATAATAGTTGTAGGCCGATTTGTCGCTCAGAATCAGGGCACGGTTTATATTGTGCTCGATTGCGGACTTATCGGGAGAAAGGTTGAAGAACAGTTCATGAAAGCGACGCACATGCTCGCGGGCCTCGGCGGGGCGGTTCTGCTCCATATCCTGTGATAAGGCAAGCATCAGGGACTTGCCATTGTCAAGGACATAGATTTTCTCACGTTGCTTTTCAGCGAAATTGAAAACCATGATCAGAGCCACGGAAACCACCACCGCACACATCGCCACGAACACAATCCCGAACAGACGTATCTGACGGAAAGAGGTCTCGATATTCTTTAATGATTTGAATTCCATAATACTACTTTAATAGTTTGCCTGCCCTGCCGGCGACATTTCCGGCGACACCACCTGCGATGCTGCCCGCCATAGAGCCGGCCTGCATTGTGGTGTTGTTAACCGCACGGTTATAGTTTCCTGCACCTCCTGCCTGAATAATCCAGCCTGAAACAGTCGGTATAGTGAAGTAGCCGACAATCCCAATCACCATAAATATGATGTAGCAAATATTTGAGCCATCAATATTTACATTGGGATTGTTGGTCAGCTCCGATATGTCGTTCTGAAGCATCAGCACCTGAATCTTGGCAAGGATAGTGGAGAACAAATCAGCAACCGGAAGCCACAGATAAGTCTGGATATAGCGTTGAATCCATGTGGTTAATGTTGACTGGAATCCATCCCATACCGACAGGGCAAAGGCAATCGGACCGAGAATGGCAAGGACAATGAGAAAGAAAGTCCTAATCGTGTCGATTGTCAGAGACGCCGCCTGAAAGAGCATTTCCAGAAGTTCCCGGAAGAAATTTTGGATTGCTTTCTTGACCTTATACATTCCGCGCTCGATATACATTCCGGCTGCGGTGCCTATTTCGGTAACTCCAAGCTCGTCAATCTGACGGTCAAACTCAGCGTCATCCACAAGATAAGCTGTTGACGGGTCTTTCATCATGGCCTCATACTCCAGCCTGTCTTTCTCCTCCCGATATTTCTGCATATCGAGAGTCTGACCTTCAAGCATCGAGGCTGTGCCCTGCACAATCGGAGACATGACAGAGTTGATGGTTCCGAGAACGATAGAGGGGAAGAACATTATGCACAGTCCGATTGCGAACGGACGCAGCAGAGGGAACACATCCACCGGTTCGGCAGCAGCCAGCGACCTCCATATCCTGTAGGCCACATAGAACAGCGCGCCTAATCCGGCAATCCCCTGAGCCACTCCCGCCATGTCGGAACAAAGCGGCATCATCTCGTCGTAGAGCGACCGGAGTATGGTATGGAGGTTGGAAAAATCAATGGCACACAGCATAGGCATCACCAGTATTTTTCCGAACCGTCGCCATAAAGATTGATTACCCTTTGGGTATCAGCTTTCTTCTTGGCGCGGAGATATGACACGCTGATATTCTTATTGGTATAATACGCCGTCAGACTTTTCAGCCGTTTCATCTCCTTGTAGCAGTCGTCCACAACATCCATGCGGTCTTTGTCTGTCATCGAGAGTGTCGTGATATTGACCACCTGTTTCAGGTCGTTAAGGACTCCGCCGGCCTCTTCAAGAATCCGGGTATAGCCCGATGCAATTGCAGACAGTTCGCTTGACGTGAAATTCGGATCAGTCAGCATCTTCTGGAAATTATTGACGTAATAGCCGGAGATGTTTCCAAGCATCAGGATTGTCTGCTGCACCTTGCGGGCATCACGGACGAGGTTGTTGACCGACTGGAGTGCGTCGTAATATTTCTTCGCCTGCTGGTAAATCTTTACCGTCTCCTGAAAATTCCGCACCATATTTGTAGCCGTCGTTGATTCCTGAACGAGTGATTTTGAAGAGTTGACAATCGACTGGGCGATGTTCGACGGGTCTATCACCGTCCATTGGGCGTTTGCCCTGCCAGCTCCGAAGAGCAGGCAAAACAGAACGAGAGGGAGGATAAATTTCAATTCTTTCATACGCATTTATTTAGATTCTGGAGGCCATGCCTCCGATTATTCTTACTCCGGCATAGAGCAGAAGCAGCGGGAAGGTTATCAGGGCAAGCAGTCCGATGAACAGACCGGCAATTATTACCCATAAGACACGCGGCACTTTCACTCGATGACATTGATGTTAAAACCTACATCATTGGCCGGCACATCTTTGAATGCCAGTTCGCAGACTCTTTTGCGAACATCATCAGACAGGGTGATTTCCTCCACGACTTCGTGGACCTCGGTCAGAATATCCTTATTTTCGACTGCCAGATTAGCATTGAGAAATTCATCCAATGCCTTTGCATCAAAAGTCTCGCGTTCAGTAGGTGTCATATCACACTTCCGATAGAATGTCCTGCCCAGATCCGCGACGAATATTTCATTGCCGTCATTCGATATTGCCATGGCCAGTACATCCCGACACTCGGCGCAATAGACATTGTCGTCATGGAGCCACCCCTGAATATCCCGGAGTAAAAACTCCTGCGGAATAATCTCAGCCGGAATGCCGACACCGGAGAATTTTACCTTGTAGAAGCCGTCGTGTTCGCTGATTGTCATATCCGCACCGTCGTGACAAAACCAGTCACCGACCATTTTGGGCCGCATATCAACAGGAATCCCGGTCTTCGACTTTTCGATAGCCTCCTTGACGAAATGACCGATCCGTTCACCGATACGCACAACAACATTGTCGATGCGACGGGCCCACTTATTGATTGTCTTTTCAGCCTTCTCTCTGACAAAGGCATTGAACCGGCCACATGCCTTGAAAGCCAGCATTATGCAGCCGATACAGATTGTAATCCCAAGGCTGAAGATTACAACCGCTGTGAACACGTTCATCACGGGTTCGAGAAATTCTAAAATATCTTCAAACATATATTATTCGTTAGCAATTCGTTTAATGGCGGCTTCGGTATCGCCGCCAAGTTTTTCAGCCAATTCGAGAACCCTGATTTTCTCCGTCTCCTCGGTGGTGTAGCAGAAATATTCCTCCCTGCTGACCTCCGTGGCATAGACGGCGGACTGAGTGCCTCCGAGACCAATCCACACCTCTTTATATAGGCGGTTGGGATTATTCGCCATATTGATACTGAGTATCTGGCTTTTCTCCTTGTCGGTCAGACCGAGCAGTTCCTGAATCTGGTCGAAGCGGTTCATATACTTGCGCTGGTCGAGCAGGATTTTACAGTCTGAGTTGTTGATGATGGTCTCCTTGACAATCGGTGACGATATGATGTCGTCAACCTCCTGCGTAACCACCACTGCCTCACCGAAATACTTGCGGACTGTCTTGAACATATATTTCAGATACTCAGCCATATTGGCGGTCGAAAGAGCCTTCCAAGCCTCTTCCACGATTATCATCTTGCGGATACCTTTTAGACGTCGCATCTTGTTGATGAAAGCCTCCATGATGATGATTGTCACTATCGGGAAAAGTTCTTTATTCTCTTTGATTGAATCCACTTCAAACACCACAAACCGTTTGTTCAACAGGTCGATATTCTCTTTGGAGTTGAGAAGAAAGTCGAAACGACCTCCGTGGTAATACTGGCGCAGAGTGGTCAGGAAGTTGTCAATGTCGAAATCCTGTTTGTAGATGGGGATAGGACGCAGTGCCATTTCCTGACGGTAATCGTCACGCATAAACTCATAGAATGAGTTGAAGCATGGAACTATGTTATTATCCTTAGCCATCTTTCCAAGGAACATCGACAGCGCAGAGCCAAGCTCACCGGATTCTGTCTTTGTCACTCTGTCATCCTCAGACTTCCAGAGTGTCAGCAGCAAGGTCTTTATCGAATCCTTCTTCTCCACATCAAAGACCCCGTCATCGGTGTAGAAAGGATTGAACGAAATCGGACTGTCCTCGGTGTAGGTGTAATAGACACCGTCTTCGCCATGCGTCTTATTATGAATCAGATTGCAAAGACCCTCGTAAGAGTTTCCGGTATCAATCAGCAAAATATGTGTATTTTGTTCATAATACTGTCGCACCAGATGGTTGGTGAAGAATGACTTACCGCTACCGGACGGGCCGAGGATGAATTTGTTTCGGTTGGTTGTGATTCCACGTTTCATAGGTTCGTCCGATATATCAAGGTGTATCGGTTTCCCCGTCAGTCTATCGACCATCTTTATCCCGAAGGGCGATAGACTACTCCGATAATTGGTTTCGGCAGTAAAGAAACAGGCGGCAGGCTCGATGAAAGTATAGAAACTTTCCTCAGCAGGAAAATCAGCCTCATTTCCCGGCATTGCCGACCAGAACAGTGTCGGACAGTCAATAGTGTTGTGCCGTGGCATACATCCCATTGTTGCCAACTGGCCCCCGACATCATTCTTGATGCGCCTCAGTTCTTCGGTGTCATCGCTCCACGCCATAACATTGAAGTGGGCCCGGACTGAGGTCAGTCCGTAGGAATGTGCCTCATTGAGATAGCGGTCAATCCACTCCTTGTTGATAGCATTGCTTCGGCTATACCGCGAAAGGGAGTTCATGTTTCTCGCGGTTTTCTCGAACTTCGCCAGATTCTCGTCATGGTCATCAATCAGGATATACTGATTATAGATGTGGTTGCAGGGTAAGAGCAACCCGACGGGAGAGGCGAAGCTCAATCTACAATCCGAGCGGTCGGTCGATAACCGCTCATAACGGTTATCAGTGCTGACTTTCGAGGGAAGATCATCGGTGTCTGACAGAGTGTGAAGGCACAGCATCTTGTCGCCTATGCGCATTTGACGTGCATCAAGGTCTATATCCTCCAGACAGGTTACATCGTCCATTGTCAGCGACATATACTTCTCAATAAGTCCGGAAGCCTTGTCAGTGCCGACCAGCTCATCATCAGAAAGACGGCGCAGCCTGATATAGCCGGTGTCATTGATGATACGCTCGAACTGTTCGACACTTTCCATGAACTTGACAACCATTTCGTGATTGAGTTCCTTCGGGGTGATACGCCCACGGCAGAGGGTAGAGAAATTGGATTGCTGGCGCATCCGCTCCTTTGTGGTCTTTGTCAGGAACAGGTAGCACTTGTGCGCCAGATACGGACGCTCGTTGAAGTGACGCTCGAAGGAGCGGTCAAGAAAACTCAAATTATCTTTTTGCAACTCCGGCTTATAATTCTCCGACACGAACCAATCCTGCTTGTGCGCCACCGAATAATGCGGAAGCACTTTGATAGCCTTGCACCATGCTCCGTGCATGGCTTCGTATTCCTGCGATGTTACGGTGAACAGTTCCGGGAGGCTAACCTCGAAGGCAACTGTAATGTCGGCATCTTTCGATATGATGCAGCCGTGTTCCACGGCAAGGAGCGGCAGCTTCGATTCCAGTGTTGTGGCTTTAAGTGTATTTCTCATTGTCAATGTCTGATTAAGCGTTTAAGCCGTAGGCGGTTGATGATATACCGGGGACGATATTTCACCGATGTGATCTTCATCAGACCGTATTGACCGTATTTCCCATTCAGGTGGAAAGTGTACCACACCAGAATTGAGGCACTCGCGGCACCAAACCCGATGCAGAACCATTGCGGGGCACCGCACATATAAAGGATTACGAACAATACGAAGTCAATGATGAGACCTCCGGCGAAGATGAAAAGATATTGCGCTTTCAACCCCTTGTATTCCACTGTCCGGCCGATACCCTTATTGATGGAATACGAAGCCATTTAGAGGAAGAAAGAGCGGAGAATGGTAGCGGCGACGATAAGGAAAATACAGGCACCGAACCACGAGGCGGCTGTTTTACTTGTATCGGGATCGCCTGACGAGAACTTGCCATAGACCTTGACACCGCCGATGAGACCCACCATAGCACCGATGGCGTAAATGAGTTTGGTGCCGGGGTCAAAATATCCACTTATCATGCTTGTAGCCTGATTGATACCTGACATTCCGTCACCTGCGGCCCACATCTGGACAGCGGCGGTGAGCAGGAGCATTGCCGCCATAGGACGGCGCATGTGTGGAGCGTTCATCCACGCAACAACACGGTTATACATCTTATTGAGGAATTTCTTCATACGCATTTCAGATTCGTTAATAATCAAGTTAAGATATTGAGATTGATCCGGTCAATGTCAACAGTGTCGATGGTCTTGGAATAGACCACTTTCTTCTTGGCGATGACCTCTTTGGTAAGCGGCTCATCCTCGTCGCCGTAGATAATCGAGAGGATACGCGTGCGCACTTTCGGATCAAGCGACAGCCGTTCTTCGATGACGGTTCCCTGAATCTCTTTGAGCGTCTCCTTGGCGGCCGCTGCTTCTTCGGGAGTGTGGGGCTCATCCTTTGCCACACGTACCGCACTTTCAAGTGCCTTGAAGTCCTGCCCGCCTGTCTGACGTTCCGTGATTTCAGGGGCGTCGCCGAATGACTCGCCCACAGTATGGTGGGTGAAAACCTCGTCGAGTCTCTCCTGTGGAATAGTCTTCTCCTGTTCAGGCTGTGCCGGCTCTTCAGGCGGAAGACCTACATCTTCCGGACTGGTCAGCTCTGTTCTTATCCTTGTCACTATTTCATCCACTTTCTCGTCAACTCTGGAATTGACTTTTGCATCAATCAGGGCGTTGAGCCTGTCCATGTCATAGTGACTGCGACCCACGAGGGAATCGTCGTCTGGTCCCGATGATGCCGGAGAAGGTGTTTCTTCGGAATTTGTGGCCGGAGCTGGCGGATGTTTTTCCGCCGGTCTCTTCAGCACTTTCCCGATGAGATAGATGTTGCTTGCCAGCAACGCCACAATCAGCAATACTTCCATCAGAACAGAGGCCGGGTATTGGTGAAATAGATAGCGTTGATTGACTCGCGGTGTCGCTCCACGTGTTCGCGCACTATCTCGGTGACATAGTTCCCGACCGAAGCCCGGTTCTTGCCGACCGCTGCAACCATACGGTTGAGCAGGTCGAACATTTCGTCGGAGATATAGACACGACAGTTGGAGTTGATGCGGTTTTTCGACAGGAACCGCTCCTGATATTTCTTCGCTGCCGCCAGCGATGGCGACTGCCGGTCGAGAGCGTCAGACAGTGCGCCTGACACGGCTCCCGACACCTTTTCCATAAATGGAGTAGAAGGGGGATTATTCATTACGATAGAAATTTTCTAATAAATCGTTGATAATTGCCTCGTTCGCCTTGAAATGGTCGGCGAGGACATTGTTGATATAAGTCGATACACTACGCCCCATGTGCCGTTGGCGTCTTCCAGTCTCTTGATGACCTTCACGAAATCGGGGTGGATACCCACCTGCGGAAAGCGTTTGTTCGGACTCTTGTATTTCAGGGAATCAATATATTTCTCTTTGAATCCGATGACCGTTTCTGTCGGACTATCCTTGCTTTGTTTTGCATTTCTATTTCGTAGTTTCTTATCCTCGGAGACTGTCTGGGACTTCGTAATGTCGGAATCTTCGGATTTGCCGGTTTCGGAGGGGGTGGGCGGATATTCTTTGGCTCGAAAGTTTTCGACAAAACCTTCGGCATCGAAATCATTGTCATATCGTTTTGCCATAAGCCTTGTCAGAGCTTGATTATACCCAGAATCTCGTCAGCCAGTTCCACAAGACGGCTTCCTTTCAGGAGATTTTTGTCCGGTGGCAGAAGCGTCGAGCGAAATACTGCGCGGGCCGCATCTTTCGAGCCCTCCCTCCGATATTTCTTTGCATCCGGAAGCCTCGTTTTGAGTGTCTGCAACATCTGCTCTTCAAATACTTCCTCGTATCGCTCGTAGAGGTCTGTCTTCTCGCGTGCATCCACAAGATTCCAAAGCATATACATGTCCTTGACCGAACAGCCTGAAACTGTCATGATCTCGTCGCGCACTTTCATGGCGAATGCAAGCGAACTTTCGAGGATGAGCTTGTCGGCGGCCACGGGGCAGAAGATGTAGTCCATCAGGGATACTGTCTTGGCGACACCGGGGTTATTGATCGTACCGGGGAGGTCGAACAGCACGATGTCATAATCCTCTTTGCCGGACTCGATTATCGCCCGTGCTCTGTCAAGCGCGTCTTCAGGTTTTGTAATCAGTATGGGATAAGGGTCTCTCTGTATGCGTTCGCGCTGCTCCATAAAGTTCTTCTTGAACGCGGAGTTGATTCTTAGAATCTCCACATCGCGGTCCCGCATTTCCTTGATGCTGTACTGGGGATAGTCGCAGTCCACAACGAGGACTTTCAGCCCCCGGACATAGTAGAGGTAACTCGCCATCAGCACAGTCAGGGTTGTCTTGCCGGCCCCTCCCTTCTGGGTGGAGAAGGCAATAAAAACAGGTTCTTTCATCGCTTTTGTAAGGGGTTAAACATAGGGTTGATACTCACGGGAACTTTTTGTCCTTACACACCACAGCCTGACCGGTCTTATCGTCAAAACCGGGATATGTATGGGCAAAAGTTTTGGACGGGGGTCTTGCGACAGCCTTAGGGTTGGACGGCTACGTCGCTACAGACAGACATCAGTCTGTGTGAAATGATGATACGGTGTCATGGCATTCATGCCGGCATCGAAGCGTCAGTCAGGCATAGCGGCAATCCGAACAAACATAAACCTGATTGCTTTAGCGGACATTCACGGGGATGCTATGGCAGAAAGAAGACATTACAGTCATCAGAGTGAATGGACAATCTTAAAAATGGCAGTCCTTGTATAAGGTCTTTCAAATGTCAGTCGAAACTATCAGGCATCAGTTCCTTTAGACATTAACTTGAACGAGCGGATGCTTTGGCAGACATCAGAAATCACTTGCGTAATTATGCCTGTATTTCAGATTGTCAATTCGTGTGTGTGAATATCAGCTATGACAGACGTGCGGTCGAGCATTCCTATAGACATTAACTTGAATGTGACGGCAGACGTGTTGGCTGATGTCCACGTTGCAAAGTTACTATATATCTGTACGTCAGGCACAATTTCAGGGATATGCTGTACTCGGTCGCCTCGCGTTGCCTCAAAGTGACGCGATTTTGAATAACACCTTTTTGCATGATTTTCGGATCAGGGAGGAACTGGCTGGGGCATTTGTGGCTCTTGATTCGGTTATCACGCGCTTCTCGGCGACACCCGGAACCCCGGTTTTTGGTCATGTCAGATATTTTTTGTAACTTTAATAAGGCAATCGCACGCGCCCAAGGAAGGGCGCAGCCACCGGAACCGCGCTTTTTCGATGGATTCCATGCTCAAAGAGGTATGACCGGCACCTCTTGGCTATCAAATCCTGTTATTTTCATTAAATTCGTTGATACACAAGCATCCACATGGATGAGCAAGGTATGTTAATGCAGGAGGAAAGTCAAGAAAGCGATAGGAAGATAACAGCAATGAGTATTAGGCAGTTAGGTTAATTGGACGTTGCTGTGAATTTCGTTGTTTTTGATTATTTTTCGCCAATCGTACACATTTCGTACAATTCAAGTGTTAATAGATATTGAGGGCGATTTTTGCGTTCGGCAAGTTGTCGCTATCTTTGCTTAACACCACAAATTTAATGATTTATGGCGAAAGTCGAAAATAAAAGCAGACAAAATCCGAAACTTGTCCAACTGGAACTTCAGGACGGCAGGGCAAGTCTCTCTCTCGAATATTATCTCGGTCGCTCCGAAACTCCTGTTCTTGATGAGAATGGTGAGCAGGTAATCTACGAGTCTGGCCCGTCAAAAGGTCGTGTGAAATATTCTATCAAACATGTGCGCCGCCGGGAGAAACTGAATCTCTATATTTGGCTGAAACCACGCAACGCCCAGGAGCGGTTGCAGAACAAGAACACCTTACAGCTTGCGGAGAAAATACGTTTTGAAAAAGAACAAGAGTTTCTTGAATCCCGTGAGGGCTATCGACTCAAAGGCGAAACTGAGATTGACTTCCTCAAATACTTCCGTGAGCAGCATTGCAACTCGACAACATTCACTAAAGGCGTCAAGTCTGGATACAAGACGTCTTACAGCCGCCTTATAGGTTTCTTGGAATCCTCCCCAAAATACAAGAAATTCTCAACATTTCTGAGAATGGACTTGATAGACACAGAAATGGTGATGGCATTTGCTGAATATTGCAAGAAAGTCGGCACTGGCGAGGGCCCGAAGAAATCCCTTCATTGGTTTCATCGAGTCGTACTTAACGCCATTGATGCCGGATATATGAAGAAAGATCCATGCAAGGGCGTGTCCATCAAGTTTGATGTCAATATTTTGACCAAGGACATTCTGACGATGGACGAGATACGGCGAATGATGATAACGCATTATCCCGGAGAGAATCTGATGATAAGACGTGCATTCCTGTTCAGTTGCTTTACAGGCATACGCAAGTGTGACATCGAGAGGTTGACTTACTCCAACATTGACTTCACGACCATGACACTGCGCTTCAATCAGAAGAAAATCGAATGGAGGAGCGCACATAGTGGAGTGACAATGCCGCTGAACGAACATCTGATGAAACTTATCGGAGACTTGCCTGAAGACCGCAGTACATTGATTTTCCCTCTAACATCGGAGGGGCGCACCATATACCGTCATCTTTATAAATGGACGAGAGCCGCAGGAATCAACAAACATATCACGTGGCACTGCGCCCGTCACAGTTTCGCAGTGAATATCCTTGACAATGGAGCTGACATCAAGACCGTGTCATCGCTGATGGGACACGCGAGTTTGAAAATGACGGAGAAATATCTCCATGTGGTTGATTCAAGAAAGCAACAGGCGATAGACAGCCTTGGGGAAATAACGTTGTGATCACTGAAATCAGCGTTTAAACGCATCTTTTCATTGTGATTGTCAGATCTTTAAGCAATTTAGTATCCCAAAATTGAGAGACTGACAAAATTTTCGCCAATAGTTAATCGGTACAACCTCAACAAATTACGAGGTCGTACCGATATTTTTTATCCCATGAACCATACAATTTTGGGATATTTTGGGGTAGTACCCCATCCGTGGATATTTTCATCACGAACTTTGCAACATCGACAGAGGTCAAGGCGGTAGAGAAAATACTGAGCCATAACAGATAATCTACAAAATCAATTATAGACTCTACATATACTCTACAATCCGCAAAGATTGGAATCGCCAACTTTGCAAAGTCAACAGAGGTTGACGTATAAATTCCAATATTTGCCCCGATTTTCCCGATTGCAGACAGAATACTGACATTCATTTGCCAATCTTCTGCCATTCGCAAAAAGGAGAAAACCAACGACATGAGTTATGTTGTTATATGGTCGTCGGAATAGTTCCGAGGCCGTGAATCGCGGCAGGTATTAACAAAATTAAGAAAATTCAAATTAAAATATCTGCGAAATGAACGAGATTATCGTCATCCCGATTCATCAGGTCAAGGACATGATTCAATCGGCGGTCAAGGAGTGCATGACCGAAATAATGTCACTCGCCAAGCCCTACAACGATGCCGACTCCGTTGACATAGACGGAGCGGTGGAGTACCTCAATGCCAACGGCTACAAAATCAAGAAAAGTCAGGTCTATAAGCTGACTTCATCCGGCTCCATGCCGTTCTATAAGTTCGGGACTAAGCTCCACTTCCGTATTGCCGAACTCGCTGACTGGGCGCAGAGCAAACTGCTTAATGGCAACACCATTGGCATACTTGAGCCAGTATCAACGTCCAAAGCCGCCCGCCGATGAAACCTGTCACTACACAACAGCCACAGCCGCCGACCCCGGCGGAGATGTGGGAGAACTCGCTGTTGCAAATAACCGACAACTGCAAGGCTGATACGGAGGTATTGTACTGCAATGGAGCGGTAATCGGCACTCTCGGCAATTTCAGCGCGTCCACCGGGAAAGCCAAGAGCCGAAAGACTTTCAACGTGACCGCACTGACCGCGGCGGCATTGAAGAACGGCGAAGTGATGGCATACATCGGGGAATTGCCGGAGAACAAGCGAACAATCCTCTACATTGACACTGAGCAGAGTCCGTACCATTGCCAGCGTGTGATATGGCGCATTTTGCGGCTTGCCGGACTTCCGGTTGACAGCCACCCTAAAAATTTCAAGTTTGCTTCCCTGCGTCCTTACTCTCCGGAGCAAAGATTGGCGATGATTGAATATGCAATATCCACAACTCCCGGCATAGGATTGGTAATAATTGACGGTATCCGGGATCTGATGTATGACATCAACAATGCCACCGAAGCCACCAACGTGATAACTCGCCTCATGTCATGGACTGACCGCTATCAGATACACATCCACACGGTGCTTCACCAGAACAAGGCGGACGATAATGTGCGAGGTCATATCGGCACGGAACTCAACAACAAGGCTGAGACTGTGCTCCAGATAGCCAAGAGCATTGATGACAACTCCATCAGCGAAGTAACCGCACCTCTTATACGCTCAATAGACATGGAGCCTATGGCGTTCTCGGTTGATGA
Source organism: Duncaniella muricolitica (assembly GCF_910574735.1). NCBI lineage: Bacteria > Pseudomonadati > Bacteroidota > Bacteroidia > Bacteroidales > Muribaculaceae > Duncaniella > Duncaniella muricolitica. The sequence continues at coordinate 12,604 of NZ_CAJTCF010000050.1, forward strand.
CGAAGGACTGCCCAAACAGGAACACGATCATGAATTCGGGAAAAAGACGGTCAAACGTGGCTTCAACTATGGAGAACTGTCGGATGCGCAACATCGTCAGGCATTGGAGGCGACCTTTGCCAATGGCGACATTAAAGGATACAAGGCTGTGATAGCAGCACTTACCGATGGATATGCCTCAATCGGCTACAAGCGCAGTTATTCAATCATCTCACGGTTGAAAAGGTTCCTTACAAACAAGCGGATGATTGAGATTGACGAGGCAACGAAGGCCTATCGCTTCAACCCACAATATTACTATTGAATTAGTACAGTATAGTTCAGAAGTGTATATATAAGGCCTATACTGCGGAAGCACACAATATCCATCCAACCTAAAATATTTTACCCCTCATGATAGAAGAGATTAAGAAAATCCCTTTAGCCACCTTCTTGTCCCAACTCGGCTATGAACCGGCTTACAGACGAGGCAACGGATTGTGGTATCGCTCACCTTTGCGACAGGAAAACACACCATCGTTCAAAGTGCAGCTTGATAAGAACACTTGGTATGATTTCGGAATCGCAAAAGGAGGCACCATAATTGACCTTGCAGCGGAACTCTACCATTCCGAAGATATCCGCTATCTCATGGACTGCATTGTCAAGTGTTGCCCTGTACCATCGGCGCAGACAGTCGCTTCCTCTTATGCCCCGCGACACTATGCTCCGAGTTTTGAGAACATAAAAATCGTGCCATTGGGAAATCCCGCACTTCTCGCTTACCTCAAAGAGCGGGGTATCCCGGCACACATCGCCAAGGCGAATTGCAAGGAGGCTCATTACACCCTCAATGGCAGACCGTATTTTGCTGTGGCATTCCCGAATATATCCAGCGGAGTTGAGTTGCGCAACCGATACTTCAAAGGTTGTATCTCACCCAAAAATATCAGCATTCCGAACAATCCTGATTATTGCAACACCGTGTCAATCGAATGTGCCGTGTTCGAGGGATTCTTGGATTACCTCTCTGCTTTGACAATATCGGCAATTCCAGATACAGATTCTATCGTGCTGAACTCGGTTGCCAATGTCAACAAGGCGATGTCGCATCTCAGTCGGTACGAAGTTATCAACTGCTATCTTGATAACGATGATGCAGGGCATCGAGTGCTATCAGTATTGTCAGAAGCATTCGGCGAGCGAGTGATTGACCGCTCTACTGAGTATAGCCAGTTTAGTGACTTCAATGACTATCTCATCCGGCACAACTATAAGAACGGATTGCGTCTGTGAGTGGAGAATTGCATGACTGATTAGTCAACCAATCACGACCCCAATCATGCACAATGCTGATTGCCTGATTAGGCAGATAACTGAAGTCTCAATCAGTTGAAGTCCTGACTGATCAGCCAATCAAACTGGTGTACCACTATAGCGACCGCAGGGAGCAAAACCGTCAGTGCACGGCGTAGCCGACACTCACTGAAACAATAAGTTTTAAGGGAGTGGCAAGGTAACCTTTTTGAAATCAAAAAGGGTTCGGAGCAACTATCCGAACGGCTTGCCACTCCGCTCCCGATGGTCGATATTTTATCAACAATTTTTTATTGAAGATGAGAAATAATACAAGCATAAAGATTAGGAAGCCGAAGACAACAGGCCGTCCCTCTCTTGGCGAAAAGAAGAAGAGCAAGCCACACATGGTGAGGTTTGACGAGGAACAGGACGAGCGTCTGATATTCCGTGCCGAACTCGCAGGAATGACGGTGACGGAGTACATCCGCGAAGCGACATTAAACGCTAAAATTTCTCCGAGGCTGTCGCCCGATGAGAAGGAATACATCCGTCAGATTCTAAAAATCGGAGTGAACTTCAACCAACTTTTGAAGCTCGCCCATACGGTCGGATTGGTGTCAATGGCTCCGAAAATTGAGAGTATAATCGGGCAGCTTTCACGGCTTCTCAACAAAATCAAATTCTGAAACAACATATCCAATGATAGCGAAAAATCTCAAAAGCCGCTCTTTTGCCGGATGTGTCGACTACGTCATGCGTGTTAACCATGACCATAATATCTACACTTCCGACACATGGCGCATCATCGGTTCGCAGGGTATAATCGGTGAGACACGTGAACAGATTATAGCGAGCATGGAAGCCGGGGCTTCGCTGAATCCGAGAGTGAAGTCTCCTGCCGGACACATCTCGGTGAGTTTTCATTCCGCCGACAAAGACAGGCTGACCGATGAACTGATGATGAAAATTGCTCGAGATTATCTCAAAGGCATGGGGCTTGATAAGACACAGCACATCATCGTGCGGCATCTTGAAACAGGCTCGCCACATTTCCATATCATCTATAACATGATTGGCAAGGACGGCAAGCGTATAACATCGGGGCATAACTACCGTAGAAATATAGCCGTGTGCAAGTCACTGAAATTGAAATATGGTCTGACATTTGGCGGTGAGAACCAACATCAGTCGACCGAAAATCTTCATGGTAAGGAACTCGCCAAGGCTGAAATTCGCATGACGGTATCAGATGCACTTTCCTCATCCCGAAGTTGGAATGACCTGATAAGAAACCTTGCTGTGAGAAATATCTCGGTGGAGTTCAAGCAGCGCAGAAATTCAGATGTCATTGAGGGAGTGTCTTTCCGAATGGGTGACCATCGCTTCAAGGCCTCCGATATTTCTCGTGATTACAGTTACGGCAGGCTCAATGCTCGGTTTGAACGGCTACGGAATAATCATTCAGGTATTGGTCTTCATCAGGCATCGACAAGACGTGATGCTCCTTCATCATCTATTGTTGACGCCCTTGGAAGTGTTGCGGAAGCAACTGTCAATGTCGGAGGATGCTTGTTGTCAGACCTGTTTACACTTGGCCCGTCAGTAAATGCCGAGGAAATGGCATTCAAGAACGAAATGGATCGGCAGGAAGCGAAGCGCAAAAGAAAAAATGGCAAATCAATGAGAAGATAAAATTATGGCTAAACAGAATCTTGAAGAGGATTACGCCATCCTCAGGCGCAAGTATGAGAAACTTGCAGCTTCAATGGCGCAGTTTGAGAATCTTCCCGAAACGCTCCGTGAGATAATGGATGATGCTGTCAGGCAGATACGCTCAGTCCAATATGTGCAGTCGCAAAACACCTCCGCACACGTTGGATTGCCCACAGACCTGCCACGCATATCCGACATAGTCCCGCTATGCGAGAAAGTCGCCGAAATCGGCGAGACTGTCAGCCAAATTCCTTCTTATGAGGATATAAAGGAGGTTCTGATAAATCAGATGAAAGCGATTGACCTTAGTTTCCGCAAAACGAATATAAGTGTGTCTGTGCCTGCTGAAGAAATTGCAAAACAAATCAGCCGTGCAATAAATATCAACGTGGGCAAGGAGATTGACGAGGCTCTGGCAAAAGGATCGGCGAATCTTGCAAACGCCGCACTAACAAAGGAAGTACAGTTCATGAAGGATGCGGCCCATGACCTCCGCAATTACGGGAAGTATCATATCAATATGCCCGTATGGGGTCTTCGTCCGAAAATATGGATACTGGCAATGGTGGCATTCATAGGTATCTCCGTAGCGTCCTTACACTTCAACCGCCGCCAGTATCTCAACAACACCCGGCTTGAAAAAGTCGAATGGCTCTACCGAAACTACCGCTCTATCATGTCAGAGGAATATATGAATGACTATATCCTTCCACGTGAAAAGATAATGTTCGGCAACAATACACATAAGCAGGATAGCCTCAGAAACGTAATCATCAAACAAGAGCAAGCACAAATATCTGAATAGAACAAGACCGAACCGCAGAATGGAATTAAATTCTGTGGTTCGGTATTCATTTTAACGAAAGAAATAGTCTGGATATACTTCATATAACGTTTTGCCTTGCGAATCTTTCCATAAGTCAAGATTAACCATTGCTCCTAAAGTATATCTTGCTGCGGCAACCGCTGTTCGGCATTTAACATCCTTCTTAATTTTGACATAGTTTCCGATATTCACGCCATATTTATCAATGAGTCTGTGTCTATTCCTATAAGATGAAGATGCAATATAATCAGAATCATCAATTATTGAAATTAAGCTACCTACTCCAATATAAAAGTTTTTAGTCTCTTTGTCAAAGTATCCATAGGCTCTACATCTACCAGCTTTCGTTATCCAAAATACATGATTGTTTTTTGAAGGATTCGTGAACTGAGATGTTTCAGTAGCTTGCTTGTACCCTCCTAAAACAGATAAGATGCCGGTAATAATTGTTGTGACATGATTCCTAATCCCAACAATGACATCATATAGGTCAGTATTACCCGGTTTTTGTTCAAGATAATCTCTATTACAATCAATTTCTTGTTCAATAGAAAAATCGTAGATGCTTTCAAATGGCAACTTATTTGTCGAGGTAAACAACCGAGGTGTATCAATGATTTCTTTACGAAGTTCGCTGTATGCCGAATCATCCTTATCAAAAAGGGTTGGATAATGGACAACGCCAAATATCCGTCCATATTCAGCATTTAAATCTTGTTGTTCCATTACAGTCTTTTCCCTTTTAGATGGTCTATTTTTTCTTTTGAAACATCAATATTGCCGATAACCGGAACAATGTGAATCAAAAATCTTTGATTCCCCATTTCAATTTCATTCCAGGCTTTCTGATAGTCTGCTTGATTTGGGAAAGAATTACGTAGTTTAGATTCATTTGGGATATTTCGAGGAACGCCTTGTTCTCCACTGCCAGATATAATCAACTCACATCGTGGTATCGCATCTATATCTATTCCGTTTTCTTTCCAAAATTTATTAAGATACTGTGCTCTTAGATACGACAATGTGTAATTATTCATCCATGGGCCTTCATCAAATCTAATTCTTGACGATTGACCTTCAATAACAACAAGAAATTTGATGTTACTATCTACAGAATCTGATTTTTCAATACTTTGAATTGTTGACTTTACGAGATTACCGGCTATAAGAATATCTCTTCTGACCTTATTAGCAGCAACAGTATCCGTCTTATCTAACTTCAATCTGTCAATATGGAACTCTTTTGTCTGATACTCAACATCAACAGTAAACAAGTGTTTTAGATATTGTTCATTGTACCCAAAATATTCCGTTGAGTCAATTTTACTTACTGTAGAATAGACAGTAATGATATTTTCGTATTCATCAACGAGAGTCTGTAATATCTCGTTGCTTTCTTTGAGTTCCGTTTCCTTTATCTTAAATCGGGCGAATGACACAACGAACAATACCAATGTTATGGCGAACAATGTCGTCATAACATCAACGTAACTTGGCCAGAATGAACCGTTATTCTTACCGTCCATATTTAGTCAATTTTTAACGTCGTCCAAATCCGAAGAAACCACCACCTCCATTACTCTCTTTATCTCTGGTATTCTTGTTGATGGCTTCAAGCTCTACTTTCAAATCTTGGAGTTGTGTTTCCACTGATTTAATCTCTTTTTGAATGTCCTCGACATTATTGGGACTCACGATTCCTCCTATAATTTCAGACAATCGCTTCTCTATGATCTCTAATTTCCTTAGGTTGGTAAATTCCTCACGAATATCTTCAATATTGAATTTTTCTTTAATCGCGGTTATGAATTCTTCATGTTGCGATTCAAGTTGTGAAGTTTGAGCCTTAATCATATTCTCGAATCCTTCTATATGACCTTCGATTGCATCTTTATATCGATCGTTCATACTTTCCAGAACTTCCGTTTGTCTTCTGAATAAGTCCTCAAGTTTACCATCTGCCATTTCAAGGAACTTGTCGGCAATTTTTCCTTTCTTCGAAATACCTTGAACTTGACGCTGTATCGCCTCAATAACCTGATTCCCTAACACATGTCGATTAGCCAATGATTCACCAACATCATTTATAGACTGTTCAAATTTTGTGATTCGGTCAAGTATTGAGTTGACTTTCAGTGCTATCTCTCTTGGCACTCGCAGTGAGTCATTGTATTTATTTTGAATAACAATCGCCTCTTGTGCTGCTGCGAGCATCATGCGTCTTGCTTCCTCAAACTTATCAAGTGATTTAGTAATTCCAATGAAATGGTTGGCTGCTTCGACATATCTATCTAAGCCACGTACAATCTCGTTGCTTTTCAGAGTGGATAAAAGCATCTCCTGCAATCGTATGTTCTGATTGATTTTATCCATGTTCTCACCCATAACTTCAACAGCATTGGATACAGCATTAACGTGTTTTTCAAAATCTTCACCAAATGCTTTTGTGCATCTATCGAACGTATTTTGAAAACGATTGATTACTTTATCAAATGCCGGTTCAAATTTATCTACGGTCTCATGAAGTTTTGTTATTGCGACTACCATACTTACGTCAATCGAAGGCATGAGTTCGGTTTGTACAAAATCAAAGAATTCGTTCTTATCTTCTTCTATTTTCTTTCTTGCTCCACCGGATTCCGCGGTATTGTACGTAGTTAGAGCCAAGCCAATTAGACTTGTAAACATAGAAACCAAGACTCCAATCAAAAGATTCTTTATGGAATCATCTGATATATTCCCGGCTCCATCAAAGCCACCGATAAACATCAATATTCCCATGAATACTCCGAGGAATGTTCCCATGAGGCCAAGATAAGTTGGAAATGACAGCCTTGCGGTAGATTGGTCATACCTCATGGTCAGCTTTCTTTCAACCTTATTTTGTATTACGGAAAAGTCAGTCGTGCCTTTAGTCTTCTCAATATAATGGTTTATTTCCATAATGAGATTATTAAGGTCAGAATTTGGCTCCCCGACCTCCGTCAGTTGTGGAATGTATTCATCCCCAACCTTCTTAGAGAACGTGCCGTAAGGTTCTTTCTTCTTGAAAAAGTTTTCAAAAAGAATACGATACTTTCGGGTCTCATTGAAGAATCGAATCTGAAGACCGACAAATATCAGCGATACCAGTATCGAAATGAGTATGGTGAAAATGAAGCTCATTTATGCTTTCAAATTAGTTAAATCAAATATCCTGTCAATAATAGGCAAGAAGAATACTGTATCGAATAAAGGCACTTCTTCTTGATAGACTTCCTTTACTTGTGATTGATAATAGGTCTTAAATGGAGTACCTAAATCTTTCATGGCAGCATCCACATATACCTTTGTATTGGCTGTATTGTCGATTATATGTTCTTGTTTTAATAAATCCAAGACTCTTTTGTAGAGTGAGTTCATGACATCATACTTATGCAATAACTCCTTGCGCAATTCTTGCATGTTCTTATTGATGTCTCCTACTGTATTGTAGTTTTGCGACAAATCCCCTTGATATGTCTTACTCGGTACATCAAGAGCATTTGAATCGCGATACAAGCCTCCATAGCAAGTTGCCTCCTTACGTTCTGCCGGTAATTCCAGTTTGACATCATGATCTCCACCAAACACAGTTGCAAAAGTAAGGTCAATAATCTTCTTGAGTATTTTCTTGTCTGAACTAATGAAGCTGTCGATATATTTACTACCATTGCCGCTGAAAATCACGGAACGTGGAGCGGCATATCCATAGTCCTTATACATTGATGCCATATAGAACAATATGGATGTAAGATGATATATGAATACCGCCTTGAAATCACGACTTAACAACTTCTTAATATCACAAAATTCTGAATTACTTAACCAGAAATTTATAATATCCTTTGTTTTAGTTGCTTCGATATCTTTGAAATTGATGTTCAGCTCTTCAAGATCTTGTCGCTTGAACCTGAGAGTATCAGCGTATTTTCGATAGATTCCGTTCTTCCTCTCATTATCAAATTCCATGAAACCATTTTCCCAAAGTACATCACACCCAAAATGTACTGAATTAGCCATCAAGGGTTGATTGTTGCGGAAATACACAAAGTCGGTTGAGCCGCCGCCGATATCTATTACTGTTACAGCTTCGGAGTCCTTTATATAGTCTTTCTTCTTAAAGAAATAGTAGGGAGCCTCTGATTCTGAGAAACAAGAAATTTGATTAGCCTGAATCCCTAAAATCTTCTCAGCCTCGCTATTCCATACGTCTTTATATGTTTCTCTCATATTCCCCATAAAGCTCAATGGTCTAAACCACACCAACTTTGTGCGGTCTAAATCACCGTTGTGCTGAAGAACGTCAGCCTTTATTATGAGTAACAACTCTCGAATGAAAACACGAAGCATTGCATCATTTTCAACCCACTTGATGTCAGTGAGAATTCTCTGATCCTCATCAGGCATAACCCTCTCATAGAAGAAAGCTATGTTATGATTGTCAAACAACTCAGGGTCATCAGTCTTCTTCAAGAGACCACATAATGCAGTTCTAATCGGGAACTTGTAATCAACGCCATCAATATATGCAGGCATAAACTCCGTTTTGATGCGGTTTTTAGCCAAATCAAAGATTGTTCCCTCTATTCTATTGGTCAATGAGACCTGCTTATCTGATGGGACTTCATGGAGATAGTTAACCATAGGTCGTTCCATCTTAAACAATTCAGGCATATTGTTTTCGCCATTCTTGCATCTCGAGATGAACGTATTAGAAGTGCCAAGGTCGATAGCATATGTAAACGTGTCGTTTGTCTCTGTACTACGCTTGAATATAGGTATAACAAGCCCCGTGTTACCCAGCACCTCTATCTCTATGGCATTGAAATCGGTGTTGAATACTTCATAGAATTTTGTGCCTCCCTCAGTATTGTCTGTTTTTTGCCGGGAACGCACTACTGCGGGACGAACTCCAAATCTAACACCAGATGAAAGATTGTCTTGTTCTCTCACAAGTTCTCCATCCTTATAGAACTGAAGAGAAATCTCATCTATGTTGAAATATGGAGGTTCGGGATCTGTGTCCGCACCAATTACCATTACCTTAAAGTAGTTATTCTCGCTGGCCTTAGATGAGAGAATATTGGGGAATATTCCTAAATCAAACGAGATTGAGTCTGCTTTATAGTCTATTATGGTTCCCCATGCCTGATTTAATGCCTCTTTCCCATATTCCTTTTTGTATTCTTTTCCATTGTATCTAAGATATACAGTTACAGAGTTCCTGTTTATATGAACATCAGAATCTATCTTATTCTCAGGGAAAAGAGATAGGACTTCGGGCTTAAACGGAAGCAAATAATCATAATCACGATCACTACTGTCATTTTGATAAGTTACGGCAACGAAGTGGTCTCTGGAAATTCTGTAAGGAACCTTGATTAGCGTTGGAGTAAAGAAACTATTGACATCAATTTCGTCAGACGTCATGATTCTTAGCCCATTTATGACAAGTTCATCGTTCTGATCTGTCGTTACACCTGTTAGTCGTAATTGATAGTCATTACGAATTTCTGTATCATTCTTGAAACTTCTGATGTATTCTTTAATCGCTTTGAACTTGTCATCTACGGTCTCTGATCCGAAGACCTCATTATACATGTAATTCTTGAAGTCTTCATCACGTTCTTCAAACATCTTGATGTCACGAAAGTATTCACCTCCTGATTTACGATGTATGTGCAGATCTGCATATTGTTCTCCTGCAATATGGACAACATTTGCTCCATTCTCCTTTATGATGGCTTTGTCCATATCAGGAGGAGTGATGAAACCTGTCATTGGCGATGTGCTTGCCAAAAGCAAATCTTTACCATTCTCTGTAAAGACAAGAAAATACAATTTGTCCTCACCAATGTCCGTCTTGTAATATTCGTTTATCGAACTATATAAGACTGGCATGAGCTTCTTTATCTTCTTGAGATTTTCGGCACTGTTCCACTCTCGAAGCTCAAGCTTCTGTCCAGCAGTCCAAGTGTTCTTATGATACTTCAGATTAAACAGTAATTCGTACACATCAAGAATGTCCGAAACCATTTGACGATATGCAAAACCAGCTTCTTTTTTCGGATTCGTATGTTCCTCCATTGCACGACGAAATGCCTCGCGGGCTACAAAGAAACGAGCGAAAGGTGTTGGCAAAGAATTAAGAGCACCGCTATTGTCAGTCTTTTGCTCCATCACTTCATCAAGATGTTCGGGCGTAAGACTAACATCTTCGGCAATCCATTCCGTGCCTTTGATTCCTCTGTCTATTATGTTTAGGTCTATTCTTGACATATTCTATTTGTAAATCTTCTTGGTGTATTTATCTATGGCATCATAGGCAAATTGCAGAAAGAATCTGAATTTGTTCTCATGGTCCTTGGACTTGTTCTTATTACTAACTTTTGTCATCTCAAGCAAATAATAAGAATCATCTTTGGCATCAAGCTCAATTGTCTTTATCCATCCGCTCATTTTCTTTGGGTTGTCAAAATTGATAGGAGCGAAAGCTCTTTTGTTTTGTGCAAGTTCCAAATACCAATTATAATAACCGTTGCAAAAACGTAATAATGATTGGAAAGCGGAATCTCCATAGAATGATGAGTTGAATCCTCTATTCTTACTCAACGGGAAGAAACTTTCTTCCGGAAGTTCCTCTACAAGTAATCTAAGGAGCATAAAATCAGCCACACTTTTGATTAGTTCCTTATAACCAGCCCCCATTGAGACTAAATCCAAGGATTCTTTATCATCGTCAATTGCTCTTGAAAGGAACTGTTGACGTGTTGGCTCACCTCTTTTCAGGAAATCGAAAAGAGCAGATGCTGCTACAAGTTCAATGAAATTTGCCTTGTCATCTTGCTTCTTCTCATCATTTTCGTACACTTGCTTAAGGCTCGTTTCTCCTACATAGTATAGATAGTCTGCTTTTACTGTCCCATGATAGTATGCCAATGCCGCTTTGGTCTTGGTATAGAAGTTCGCAGAATCAATGTCACTGCCAGTAGTCGCTGGATCCTTAAGCCCATAATAAGGCAGGACAGTAACAGCCCCCATAAGAGCGTTTTTAACTGCGGGTTCATTTTCAGAAAGACGGATTTTCTTTTCAAGGAGGGGGTAACCAGATGCTCCAGTTCCTCCAAAGATTGAACTGATAATGAACACACGGTCATCTTTTTCACAGTGTTGTTTGAACGACTTGAACCATTCAGCACCCTCAATCATCTCGCCGAGGACAACAGTACCAACATTAGGATTGCCTTTAAATCCGACAGATAAGGGGTTATTTAGATTTTTAGTTGAAAACAAGGTCTCAACTAAAAAATTATTGATGTCGGTTGTCCCAAGATTGGCAAGCTCAATATATGATCTGAATTTCTCTTTACTACCGGCAGTTTCCTGAGTGTCATTTGTCTGGTTATTCAAATCGTCTATTGTACGAATGTCCGAGCCAAAGAATCCAGACAAAGGATTTAATGTCTGATTGCCATTATTTATCGAACGACGATATATCTCTTGATATTCGGCAATTAAAGAATGAAGATTCTTCTTCTCTTCCAAATCAAGATGAGGATCAAGAATGATAGGAACCACAACGTATCCGTTTGTGTCCATGCCTCCGGCCATAAGCATAGTGATACTTTTCATCACCCTTATTCCTGTTCCGCCTATGCAAAAAACAAATACCTTTTTCATGTCATTTAGAATTTGAAGAGACGATATGCGTTAGTTGGCAATGCATTACACCATATCACAGAAGTTATGAAATAAACTATACAGGCATATAGTGCATTTCCGATGGCAACCATAAATTCTAATGTGGAAGAACCGTTTAATTTGGGTTCACACACAAGGTACTCAATACCATATGTGAAAAGCAATGTTAAAAAGAAAGTAGCTATTAAGAAATAAATCCACTTTATAGGTTTATAATGTCGTCCCGGAGCATTGTTGTATGAAGTATAGTAATAGGCTGCAACACCAATACCTAACACGAGCATACAAATAATCACAATCCACATTGATCCATCAAGCTTATTCCAAAAGGACCTTGCTTGATTGAATAGTTGGTCATTATTTTGGAACTGTCTTGTGAAATCGTTTTGCGAGCCGACAATCCACTTATATAATGGTAGTAGTTTCATACTTTAATCGTTTTTAGATACGAGTATATAGTTCGGTTTCATATCGTGTGTTACAACTCCTCCTTGAAAAATTCCTGTTAGAAAGTCTAATACAGAGTATGATTTATTCGGGTCATTCTCGTCATCAGCCTCATCAAAGAATTCATTAAATAATGCGTAATTTGTAATGGGTAACTCGAGATTCCATTCAATTACTTCCGAATCAGTTGGCATATTGAAAATCTTCAAATCAATAGTAGCAGTTGCTTCACGGTTAAGTTGTTTGTCAGAGCCGGTTACATCTTTGACATCAATATCAATTTTTCCAATATTTACGGTGGAGCCGTATAGAGACCTTACTTTAAGCGCATCCCGAAAAATATTTTCATCAGCCATTAGCCAACGATAATTTTCAAGGGGAACTTTTAGCTTTATTGTGCAAGTATCAACATCATCGGCTTCTTCATAACCGATAAATGTAGGTTCGTTCTCGAATTGGTAACATTTGTTGGAAATTCCGAATGAATAATCCGGGTGTCCGTAATTAAAACCACTCTCAATATTATCAACCAAATGCCCCTTTTTCTTAAGCAACAACGATATATAGTTTCTTATCTCCGCAACATTTTCTTGTTCTCCGAGGATAACGAAATAATAAGGAGATCTCTTGCAAACCTCGTTGCCGCCTTTATCTAAATAATCAGAAGTGGCACCAATAATACTTATTGCCTTGCCAAATCTGCCAATGATACCATTTATGTCCGTTGTGTATTGAGACATTAAGACAGAAGGGGCAGCTGCTCCAACCGGACTATATTTCATATCTGATATAAGTACAGCGACCTCGCCCGCATCAGTGTTCAGATTCTCAATAATGGTTTGAAGCATTAGGGGAACTTTTGTAGAGGCCGATGATATAAAAGCACCTGTGTTCATATTGGTTCTGAAGTCTCCTAATAGAAGTGTTGCACCTTGAGAGCCATCATTTGTTAGAATCGAAACATTAGGAGCAAGAGATGAAAAAGAATTCAACACATTCCAAACATCGGATTTGAACTGCGTTGGCTTATTTGCTCTGAAAAATCCATTCATGCTCCCAGAAACCTCAACATAGAATTTAACGGACGAGGGCATCGCCCGGTTGAAATTTGTGTCAAGACTATCTGTAATTAGGAATCCATCTTCAGTGAAATGCTCATTCATATTAGTGTTCACATTGGAGCCGCAACTTTGCATAAACACTCCAACGCAAAACATCAAACATGAGATTGCGCTATAAGATATTATCTTGTTTTTTAATTTCATCTTCGGTGTATCGTCCGCCCGAAGAATCCCTATTCGGTTGATTGGTTTACAATGTCATGGCATATAGAAACAGAAACGTGGGATCCACTTTCCTTGCTCGTCCCACTCCGAGCGGCCTTTCCACGTGCCTATCCAGTCGAGACGAGCAACGCAGAAGCCCACGTATAGGTATATAGTAATACCATGTATCAAAATGACACATGGCGGACTATTACCATCCGTGAGCGACTTAGTTGCCTTTGTCTTTGACTGGAATTGAGATTGTGGAAAGTTTCTCAGAGTCAAGAACAAAGCGCACAAAGACGCTCTATTAAAATATGTCAACAACCCCGCCCGCATTACCCTTCAGTAGCTCAGACTTGCACCTGAGCCAACCTTATCGGGCTTCCGCGTACAGGTATTGCGATGCAAAGTTACAAAAAATCTTTGAGAATACTGCCATACAGGACTGTATTTCTGAGGACTTGCCACAGAATATGAAAGTAAATTTGTAATCTTCCATTTGCTGTCCGGTGAATATTTTAAGCCCAAAGTGGGATTATAATATAGGTCTATGTATATACATCCATACTTAACTATACTCACGTTCCAACGCACATACATAGAATGGCGGGGCAAAAGAAAAATCTGCATCCGAACCTCACAATTCTGTTTCTTTTCCCCAGTCCATGTAATAATATGACACATCAATCGACCTATTCAGGCCATCAAAAGACGAAATCAACCGCAAATAATAATCCCTAACAACTGCTAAAAATTCCCAAATCCCTTTCGTTCGTTATCCCCATTTTATCTAAATCGTACATATTTCGTACAAAGCAATAGGACTATGCTCTTAAATATCAGAAAGATAATCACTATATGTAACGACAAGGTATGTTGCGGGGCACTCGAAATAAATTCGGTGCCTCACAACCCTTGCTCTCCGAGGGTGTGGTTCTCCGCCAAAGTTGGAGAACCTTTCAACGCCTGCGGCGGCTCCGGCACGGCAATCCGCGATGCCTTTTCACTATAATATGAGTAAAAACTCCAGTCACGGAGGGCGGCGACCTAAGGTTGACCCCTCCGTGAACCGCTACGTCGTGCGGTTCAACGCCGAGGAAAATGCCCGATTTCTCGCCATGTTCGAGCAATCGGAGGCCGACAACAAGGCGGCTTTCATCAAGCATTTCCTCTTTCAGAAGCCTTTCAAGGTCTTCTACGTTGATGAGAACACCCGTATTTTCATTGACAGACTTTCCGGTTTCAATGCCCTCTATCGTACAATCGGTGTGTCTTACGACAATCTTGTCGCCACGCTCAATCAGAATTTCACCGAGAAGAAAGCGTCTGCGGCACTCGAAGAAATCAGAAAACTGATGATTCGGCTCATCTCCGTCAGTCAGGACATCGCGGCTCTGGCTCAAAAATTCGATGAGGAATGGTTGCAAAAATCTCGTTAGGCAACTCGCTTTACGGAGCCATCTGCTACAACGGGGAGAAGATCAACAAGGAGAAAGGACGGTTGCTCGACACCAACAAAATCTACAATGACGGAACTGGCTCTGTTGACATCAAACGCGCCTTCGCCGACTTCATGCAGTGGATGCCATCAACGACAAAGACAGAGCGGCCGATGGTTCATATCTCCCTCAATCCTCATCCCGATGATGTCCTTACCGATGCGCAGCTGACGGCAATCGCCCGCGAGTATATGGAAAAGATGGGATTCGGTGACCAGCCATATATGGTCTATAAACACACCGACATCAACCGACACCACATGCACATCGTGGCTCTGAGAATAAGGACTGACGGCAGTTGTATATCCGACAAGAACAACTTCTACCGCAGCAAGGAGATAACCCGTGAACTTGAACGCAAGTATGGATTGAGAACTGCCGAGCGCGAGAAGGTCACGCCTGATACTCCATTGCTGAAGATAGACCCGTCTGGTGACCTGAAGAAACAGGTTGCCTCAGCGGTGAAGATTATCGGAATGCGTTATCGGTTCCAGACCATCGGTGAATATAATGCCGTGCTTGGCCTGTTCAATATCAGATGTGAGCTGACCGACGGCAGGGTCAACGGGCGTGAGTATCACGGGCTGGTATATTTTGCCCTTGGTGATGCCGGCAAACCTATAGCGGCTCCGTTCAAGGCGTCACGTCTCGGCAAGTTCGCCGGACGGGAGGCTATCGACGGCAAGTATGAGAAAGCGAAAGAGAAAATCAATATCACTCAGACAAAAGAGAAAGTTGCCGACGCGCTTGCCCATTGCTCCGGCAAAGATGACTTCATTTCTAAATTAAAGGAGAAGAATATTGATGTCGTTTTCAGGTACACTGATGAAGGCAGAATCTATGGCGTGACATTCATAGACCACGAGACATTCAATGTCCTCAACGGATCACGTTTAGGCAAGGCATTCTCTGCCAACGCGCTTGAAGCCAAATTCAATCCGTCGCAAGAGCCGGGTTCCCGTCAGGAGCATACCGTTCCTGTTTCTCAACCGTCGGAACCGACAGTCCAAGAGCCAAAACAAGAACTGGGGCAAGAGTCTGAGGGCAATACCGGGTCTGACAGCAGAACACAGCAACAGACTCCTCCGGCAGCAAGTCAGAAGAGTCTGTTTGAAGATTTCGATGATAACTCAATAACCGGACTTGACCTGTTCCAACAGGGGCAGTCGTACAATCCGGATGAAGAGGCGTTCATTCGCCGCATGAAGCGTCAGCACCGTCGCGGACGCAAACATTAACACCTTAAAAATATGAGTCAGCAAGAAGATGACCTTCGGTCATTGGCCAAGATAATGGATTTTCTTCGGGCCATCAGCATTGTGCTGGTGGTGACCAATCTCTACTTTTTCACGCGTGTGGAGACCGTTGACATCAATGAGTTCTACATGGTGGCCGATAAAATCCTTAATAATTTCAACAGTGAGTGTGGACTTTTCGCCAATACGTTCAACTCAAAACTGTTCGCAATGCTTTTGCTTGCCCTTTCGTGCTTCGGCACTAAAGGGGTCAAGGACGAGGCAATAACGTGGCGCCATATAATTATTGTGGGAGCCGTGGGAATCGTGGTGTTTCTGTTCAATTCATGGCTTCTGCCTATCGGCTATCGCTATATCTACATCATAACCACCATACTCGGATATATTGGTATGTTGATGTCAGGTATATGGATAAGCCGAATGTTGAAGAACAACATGATGGACGACCGCTTCAACGATGAGAACGAATCGTTCATGCAGGAGACACGTCTGTTGAAAAATCCCTATTCCATAAATATCCCCACAAGGTTCTACTATGAAAAGAAGTGGCACTCGGGATGGATAAATGTGGTGAATCCCTTCCGCGCCTCGATTGTGCTCGGCACCCCCGGTTCTGGCAAGTCGTTTGCAGTGGTCAACAACTTCCTTAAACAGCAGATTGATAAGGGTTTTGCGCTGTATTGCTATGGTGCGCCAGTCAAGGTAGTGTCTTAATAGTCCCTTTGGCAAGGATTAGGCAAGTGTTCTTTGAAAATGACCTATCATCACCGACTTATCTGTCCAACGAAAGACGGCAGGGAGTGTAGCA
>NZ_CAJTCF010000051.1:0-5683 GCF_910574735.1 Duncaniella muricolitica
AAAAAAAAAACAAATATGCAAGTAAAATAATGTTTATTTTCTTGATATTCAATAGCTTTTATGAGCGTCAAATGCGAAGTGATAATTGAACGTTAAGCTGCTATTGTTTCGTCATAATATGAGTACGGCATACCTACCTGAGTAGTTACGAGTTATGCAAACAAGGTTAAAACACGGTAACACTTTCGATTGTTCATTCTCCGAAAATTGAATCAGCATTGTTGGTTGGAGATATGCTTGATTCGTTGTACCTTTGCACTCAAAAATAACATAATGGCGACATCAGCTCAAAAGAAAATAATTACGTTCTCTCTGAGAGTAGATCTCATAGAACGTCTTAAAGATATGGCTAAACAAGAGCATTGTAGCCTTGACAATTTGGTTGAGAGCATATTGTTTGAAGCTGCTTATAATGAGTCTAATGAGATAACAAAGGCCGCTCTTGAGGAAGCTATTAGTGGAAAATTGAGGACTAAACCTCCCATTGATACATCATCTGTAGAGGCTATGTTTAAGTCAATCGATTAGACACTATAATAGCAATATAATTATAGACCGAGACAATGCTGACAAGGCAATCATCCCGGTCTATATTATTATTATTTCAGAGTGATGGCGTTGGATGCCTCGCGTTTTTTCTCGCTTACGACATCTGCGTAAATCTGCGTGGTTCGGACACTGCGGTGGGTCAGCATCTTTGATACTACATATACGTCGATACCCAGCGAGATAAGGAGCGTAGCAAACGAATGGCGAAGACAGTGGAACGAGAGTTTTTTCTCGATGCCTGCGGCCTTCACCCATTTCTTGAATGGCTGTTGTGCCATTGAGCGGCGGAAGCCTTTGAAGATAAGTCCTTCACCACGTTCACCGCAATATTTCAGAGCCTCTTCACTTATCGGTAATGTCGCTTCTGTCTCGGTTTTCTCGGTACATAGGCGTATGCAGTGGCCACCGTCCGGGCTTCGCTCAATATTATCCCATCGGAGCTGCAATAGGTCGCTAAGTCGTAGTCCGGTAAACAGCCCGAACATAGATGCTTGTTTGAGGATAGGCACCTCACACTCGGTAGCATCAAGGATTTTCATCTCGTCGAGCGTCAGATACTCCTTCTTTACCTCCTGCCATTTGATGCCTTCAAGAAAGTCGTTGACGTTCTCAGTGATATATTTTTCCTTATATGCCATTTTCAGCAGACAGCGGAATGTTGACCAATAGCCTGAAGCAGAGTTGTTGGATAACGGTATCTTTTTGTTAGGGTGGCGCAGATTATGTGCATAGAGAAGATACTCCCGGAATTCTTCGCACAGTTCCGTAGTAATATCGCCGAATGTACATCGGCCACCGCAGAATTTTTTGAAATGGAGATAGACGCTCATCCATTTGTCATATTTGCTTTTCGCCTTCTTCTCGAAGTAGGCAAGAAAGTCCATCTTCTGTTTAGTCTTGTCAAGGAATCCGAACTGTTCGTTTACGAGGCTCTGATAACGGATGCAACGGATGGCCTCGGCTTTCTCCTCCATTTCCTGATTGAAACGGCGTTGCATCTCGTTGGCCGGTTCGGCAAAGATGACTATGCCGAGAGTTTCGCGGCGGGTCATCTTGTTTGTGTGGGGATTGCGTATCGCGGGATAATAATCGAGATAGAGCGATACCTTACCTCCGGCATACGGGCGACGACGGAGGAACACTTTGGTGCAGGTGTTTGTCATTGCTTTATGGGGTTTGAGGGTTTGAAAATCAGATACAAAAGTAGCGGGAGAAGCATGAGAGAACAATGAGTTCTCCAGCAGTCCCAAGGCTTCTCCAAGGTCTCTCTGGAGATTAAATCTCCGGAGAACCGAGGAGAGAATCAAGTTCAGAGCAGAGTATGAGAGTGTATTTTCCTTTCTTCACACGAGTGATGTTGTGGTATTTCAGATAGTGGTGGAGCTGGTCACGGGTCAGTCCATACTTCTCCATCGCCTCGGGATAGGTGTAATATTCGGGGCCCTTTGGCGCGGCTATACCCTTTGCCAGATCGAAATGATACTTGGAATACATCACATAGTTGCCCTGCTTTTTCTTAGGAATACCCTCCTTTGACACGAGAGTATAGATTGCTGATAAGGTCATGCCATAGGCGGCTTGAATATCAGCCACGGTATACCACTCGTTGATTTTCTCTTTCGGTTGCTGATTTGCAAAGTAGCGGTCAACATGGCTGCGGCTCCAAAG
Source organism: Duncaniella muricolitica (assembly GCF_910574735.1). NCBI lineage: Bacteria > Pseudomonadati > Bacteroidota > Bacteroidia > Bacteroidales > Muribaculaceae > Duncaniella > Duncaniella muricolitica. The sequence goes on from NZ_CAJTCF010000051.1 coordinate 2,218, forward strand.
CGTCTTTCCTCGGCTCTGAGTCTTAGGCCAACCCTCACGCTCAGCAATCTTATACATCCCGGAGTTTGACACCCCGAATTTTTCCTGCACCTCCTTCGATGTGTAGAACTCTGTAATTGGAGCTGATGGATTTTTTATTTGTGTACTTTGAATGTCAAGGACAGAGAACAGCTCATCAACATCGGCTCGACGGATGAGCGTTTTGCGTTTCAGCTTCCAAACCTTAATCACACCACGGTTAATATAGTTGTAGATAGTGACATGGCATACGCCTAATAAGGTCGCTGCTTGTGTCGGTGTCAGGAATTCCTGTTTGGCAACCTCTTTCTGTCCTGATTGCTGGTATTCATATTCTCGTTGGTATGAATCCAGTTTCTCCTGACGCTTCCGTTCCTTGTATGCGAGTCCCGAGCATCGGTGGCTGCAATACTCCGTTGTTGTCTTACGAGCGATGAACTCAGCTCCACACCAATGGCATTTCTTTTTGATTTCAATGTTGCTACTCATTTTTATCCTGTGTTAGTGTTTATTTCTCCTTTTATTTCGCAAAAAGTGTTCATGGGCGTAAACTGACGTAAACCTACGTAAACATCATCCACGACCTTGCGGCACGCATTGACGGGATTGACCGATTTGCTACAAATCGGGTACAAAAACACAGGTAAAAAGGGGTGAAAAGCGGTTATATTGCAGTATTGGTACGAAAAAAGCCGCCCGATAACGAGCGACTTTTCAATATTTTACACCAAATGGCACCAGTTATCACCAATAGGCTACTTGCCGATGCACTATCCTTATAGTATTGATAGCGTGCTACTTGAGCTTTTATTATACAAGGGTCGGTCTCACTTCTGATTTTTGATGATTTGGGGCTTCCCAGCTGACTTCATCTAAGGAAACAGACCTCTCTTTCGTACATTTTGCACAATGTGCAAAGTTAATGATTTTCCACGACATAGAGTGTTAAAATACGAGAAAATAATTTCAAGTAACTGTAAATTTTTCAGCCACCGAATTTGTACCGCAAAAAGTAAGTCTGACAGAAGTCTTAATCATTGGGCTGCAATGGCTGTAACATTGTTGAATATTAGGTGTTTAACTAATATTGGAGTATGTCTGTTACTTTACTACATTAGAAAGTGAAGAAGATGCGTCTGAGGATGTCGGCGACTGAATGATTCGACCGGGTCAGGCAAGTGTATCGGATGGTGAAACCGGGTATGAAAACAGACCTCCGGGGGAGGCCTGTCTCTATTCATTTTCTTCATCGAAAATGCGGTTGAAAATCTCTTCAAGTTTCTTCCTGTCGGTGAGCAGCGCATGGAGCTTTTTCAGGTTCTTGGCGTTGTCGCTCCACGGTACCCATACTTTCAAATACCCCTTCGTGCCGTACTTCTCGTTGAGGTGTTCGATTGTCCGTTGATAGTGTCCGGCTCGGTTGAGTTGGGGATAATTTGCCAGACCGTATTGAATGGTTCTCCGGATTATCGTGTCTGCCTCGATGAAGCGGTCTGCCTCCGCTACAATCATTCCGTAACCGTTACGAGGCTTCTTCTGATTAGATGCACGGTGGTCCTCAACAGCGCGACCCATAGTCACAATCTGCTTGCGGGTGAAGTGCGACTTTACAAACTCGTCCGCTTCAAGTATCGTGCGGGAGTCCTTGTGATGGTTCTCTCTGCCGTTGACAAGACCGAGATCATGAAACGCCGCTATGATATAGACCATATCGGAATTCATTGCCGGATTATGTTCGGCGAGTTTTATGCTCTGTTCAATGACCATGCGGACATGGCTTTCCTGATGCGCCTTGTCGAAGGCGGCATAGCGGGGGATTATCTCATTCTCAACATAGTCTATGATCTCCTGAGACACCGGCTTCAATTTCAATTCCGGTATTTCGCCACGTTCCCGCTTTTCTTTCAGTATCTGACGACGGTGGGCACGTTCCTCCGCCATACACTTCTTGCAGATATGGCGAGCGTGACCTTTGCCCGAGAATTTCTCATTGGCGAGATACTGACCGCACTTCCGGCAATAATGTCCCATAGCTTATTTCAGACTATTTCCTGTAATGCTTTCCATAAGGAGATAAACGCGCGAGCCGATGTTTTGAGGCCACCTGTCGGCAGGATTTTCATCAAGCTCCCGTGCTATGGACATTGCTTTCGGTGCATGTGGCAGAAGGCGTACAGCGTCATAGCTCGATTCAGAATAGGAACCAAGAAGGTCTCGCATACGTTTCTTCAGCCAAGTCACCCCGGCTTTATTCTTCCTGTTCATGGCAAGCTCATTTGAAGTCACTTCGTCATACTCCCTTATATCTTCAAGATGTAGCAGTAGCCACAACTCAAAGCAGGGATTGCTCATACAGAAATTCAGATGTGGATTCTGCGCACATAGCCGGGCCACCTGCGAGAGCATACGCTCATGCCAGCGGTCACGATCTATGACAAGCCATAATTCATCATCATCCTCTATGTTATATTGTCGCATAAAGTCCGCTATCTGGGCGTGAACGCTCTCAGGCGATGACTCATTGGAATCACGGGTCAATATTTCAACATGAACATTCGGAGCACGGAGCCGGTCTTTCACAGCCGAAAAATATATCGACTCTGTGCAGCGACCCTCGCTGGCAATCACGACAAGGCGTGCGGAACGCACACCTTCGAGACGTACAAAATCCTTACGCTTTCTCATGTTTCTGCCAATTTAGGGTTTCAATCGGTGCGAAGAATGGGATTGCGCTGTATCTGCCCTGCAAATATCCTTTCTGCACATTCTCGCGGGGCTTATACTCTGCAAGAGACACAAGGCGGGATGCTCCGTCCTTGTCTTTCTCTACAAACCAGACCTCATCGGAGCGAATCATGTCAAGATTGAGAAGATTGCACTCATGGGTGGATATAATAAGCTGGGTGTCTCTTTCCGATGAAAGTTCGTGGAGATAGCACTCTATCAGTTTCTGCGACAACAAGGGGTGCATACTGCGGTCAAGCTCATCAATCATATAGTCCACTTCACTCTGTCCCAAGTCGATAAGCATGGGGATGAAATCAAGAAGCCTGATTGAACCGTCGGATTCCTCGTCCATTTCAAAAACGACCTCGTCATCCGCATCATTGCGGTGAACCGCCTTCTGCTTGAATATCGTGTATGTGCCGTCCTCTTTGAAATCAAAGAAGAAGCATTCGTTGCTTTCAGGAGCCGCCACCAGAGCAGTACGTCCCGGAGTTGAGCTACTTATGATTTTGTCAAGCAAACGGTCGGGTAGGTTGGTCTCCTCTTTTGACCGGACAGGGAAACGCCGAATATCCACAATGCCAGTGTTGAAATACTGGAGAAGGCGACGTGTTGCTTCATGGAAATCCTCATCCTGCTCGGCATTGAACGATATGCCACGGAACCGTGTGCCCGGAAAAATTATGCGTAGACCCGAGGCAAACCATAAATAGGCAGTCTT